>NZ_JBFUJK010000005.1:0-241475 GCF_056401395.1 Arthrobacter sp. P4_F11 | reverse complement strand
GTGGCGGCGTGCGCGGCGCGTTCGGTGACGGAGCGGGGGTCACGCCGGTACGCGGCGGTGCGGGCCGCGGCCACAATGGCCCGGTCGCCCTTGCCCGCCAGCGCGCCCGAATCGGCGGCGAGTTCGGCGTCGACGGCGGCCCGGTCCGCGGCGCTCAGGCACGCGGTTTCGCGTACGAGCAGGGTRGCGCGCCATTCATTGAGCTGACCGGTCTGCAGGGCGGCGAGCGTGTGCGGCATCTCGGTGATCAGGGCGTTGGCCAGGCCGAGGAGCCGGCCGCCCCTGGCCGGGGATTCGCGCCGGGCCAGGGCGATCTGCGCGCCGACACCGGCGCCGAGCTTCTCGGCCGGGACCCCGAGCCGGGCTTGTTCGCGGCGCTGGAGCAGGTCGAAGGCCACGGCGAGCCGGGCCTGTTCCGCCGACGCGGCGGACTTCCAGTCCTCCAGTTCCCGGATCCGGTCAATGATCCCGGCACTGTCCGCGGCCATGCTCACGGAACCCAGCGGTCCGGCGGCCAGCCGGCCCGCCACGTCCGAGACGGCTGCCTCCGCGGTGCCCGGAATGGCGGCGGCATCGCTCCCGGCGCGGCTTAAGCCGGTGTCGCCGTGTCCTGCCCGAGCCACTTCGGGCCCGTGATTGCCGTCCATGAATCCAGTGTTTCAGGGACCTCTGACAATAACGCGCCTGTGCTCCTCAGCCGATGCTAGGCGTCACGGATTGCCGGCAGACTCAGCGGTTGCGGTAGTAGTCCTTCCAGATCAGGCGATGGAGGGGGATCACCCGCGGCAGCGACCGTAGTCCGGGGATGAACGGCAGCAGGGCCAGCAACGCCGTCAGCACGAACATAGTGACGACGACGAGGGCATCGGCATTGGGCGCGGACTTGAACGGTTCCACTTGGTAAAGGAGCGAGAAGAGCCACAACCAGGACTGCCCAGGCGTATCGCCGGTTTCGTTCATGACGCCCCACTGATCCCCGGAGAGGTGTTGGCTGGCCGCAAGATCCGGGAAGTAGCCGCCGTCGCCCAAAAAGAGGAGGCCGCGCGTGTAGTCCATGTTGTAGAAGTTTCCACCGTTCTGCAGCACGCCGTCCAAACTGCCTTGGCGCGCCATCTCCAGCAACGCTCCGGTCAGTGCAGGAACGGGGCCATAGTCGCCGTCGCCCACCTGGGCCGGGTCGTTATCCGGCGCAGCGGCAAGGGCGTCCGAATAGGCAGTTGCCCAGGCTGAGCGCTGCTGATCCGTGGCGGCCGTCCAGCTCGCCAGCTCTGCTGGCGGCGACGGCAGGGTCGCCAGCGGGGCGATCACAAAGTCATTGGCGGTATCAACCGGAAGGCGGACGCCGGAGAGGCTTTGAAGGTCCACGGGGCCGATGTTCTGCGTCGCGTCCGGGGTCGAGTTGTAGGGCGGCCCGTATCCGGCAGTATCGCTGGTGCCGGCAAGCTCTTTCGCGGCGGTGCCAACGAAATCCGCGGGGGCGGCCGTGGCCCACGCCTTGAGGCTGACGCTGGGCTCATCAGGGGACCCGAAGATGGCGGACACACCGAACACGAGCAGGCCGACCACCACAACGCCGATGATCAGTTCTTTGATGAGGTCATATTCGCGGACGCTGCCCGTCCAGGGCCGGCTGGCAACGTCGTCCGCCTTCCGCCACGTGGTACTACTTTTCCTGGTCATTGCACTGCGCCCCCGGGTTCGGTGGCCTCAGGAGGTTCGGTGGCCTCCGGGCGGTTGTGAAGCAGCTGGGCGTCGGACTCCGCGGCATCCAGTGGAGGTGCAACGCCGTGGACCCGGACCAGCAGGACGTGGAGGATCACCACAGCGCCCACGGCCAAGGGCATCAGCGTGACGTGCCAGGTGAAGAGCTGACCGACGTTGGCCACATTGAACCAAGCGCCTAAGCCGACCGCGTTCAGCGCATCCTTCGCTTCAAAGGCAATCCACTGCGAGTCGAAGTTCGTCTGGAGCAGATACCCGGTGAAGGCCGCCACGATGGAAACGACAAAGGAGATCACGCCGGTGATCCAGGTCAGGACCCGGCCCCCGCGCCAGGCCGCCATCCAGAATTTCAGCCACAGGTGCACCACCATGAAGATGAAGAAGAACTCCACGCTCCACAAATGCGTGCTGTTGACGAAACTCCCCAGCGGGGACACGTGATACCACTGGGGTCCGTTCAGTCCCAGCACAATCCCGGAAACGATGATCCACAGTAGGGACGCGATTGCCCCCATGCCGAATACGTACGCCCAGGATGCCACGAAGCTTGGCTGGTCCTCGGGCAAAAGTTTGTCCGGCGGAAGCTTCCTCAGGAGCCACCGGCGGGCCCTGCCGGTCAAGGTACGGGCGCCTGCTTCATCGACCTGCGCGCCGCGTCCCGGTGTTGCAGGGGCAGTCATTTCCGCCGCTTCCCTCCGGGGAAAGGCAGGACCAAGGCCAGGATGAACAAGATGATCATCACGACGATCACGATCAGGTTTCCGGATTGGATGATGAAACCGTCCCAGCCAAAATATGTTCCATCACCAACCATGCCAACGCTTGCCGCCAGCCATCCAGACATGAGCTGCTCGATTCTTTTTAGGATGCCGGTTCAACTCCACCACTGTCAGGTATCCGCAAACAGGGTCTTCTGCCCCGTCCAGGCGCCCTTCCGGGACCCGGTGTTGCTGTGCTGCGGTGGATTAGGCTGGATCCGTGACCCGCCTTATTCTTGCCTCCCAGTCCCCCGCCCGCACCAAGCTGCTCAGCCACGCCGGCATCGCCCACGAGGTCCTCGTCTCGGACGTCGACGAGGACGCCGTGCAGGCCCGCTACGGCGTGACGGATCCGCATGACACGGCTCTGTTGCTTGCCCGGGCCAAGGCAGAGGCCGTCGCCTCGTTGCCCGAGGCGGACGGCGCAATCGTGATCGGCTGCGACTCGGTCTTCGAGTTCGACGGCGAGGCCCACGGAAAGCCCTACACGGCCGACGTCGCCCGGGAGCGTATGCTCCGCATGAGCGGCAGCATGGGCGTCCTGCACACCGGCCACTGGCTCGTGGACTGCCGCGACACAGACACAGACTCAGAAGACGACGACGGCGACGTCACCGCGCGCGGCACCGGCGCCACCCTGGGCTCGGTGTCCTCGGCCGAGGTGCACTTCATGGAGATGAGCGCCGAGGAAATCGAGACCTACATCGCCACCGGCGAGCCGCTCCAGTGCGCCGGCTCCTTCACGATCGACGGCTACGGCGGGGCGTTCATCCGCAAGGTCGACGGCGATCCCCACACCGTCGTCGGGCTTTCCATCTCCACTCTGCGCGCCCTGCTCGGCCAGGCAAATGTGGGCATCACCGAGCTCTGGACCGGCGGGGCTGCGGACCCGGCGGACATCCGCGCCGAGTAACGACGGAATGCGTGGCGGAGTGAGCCAATTCGCCGCCCTTTGTGGCAACCCTACAAAGGAAGGGCCGTATACGCGCGGAATCCGCAAGTAATATCGGCGGAACCCTCAAAACCGCGCTAGGCTCCCTGAAGGAAAGAAGGAGACGCCTTGTCAGCAAATTCGGAGCAGTCCGCACCCACCGTGCCGGGATCAACGCAGTCATCTACAGCCGCGGGCATCCGCCGGCTGACCAAGGTGCTGATCGCCAACCGCGGAGAAATTGCGGTGCGCATCATCCGCGCCGCCCGCGATGAAGGCATCGCCTCGGTGGCTGTCTACGCGGACCCCGATCGCGACGCGCTGCACGCCCGGCTCGCTGACGAGGCCTACGCGCTCGGTGGCAACACCGCCGCGGAGTCCTACTTGGTGATGGACAAGATCATCGACGTCGCCCGCCAGTCCGGCGCGGACGCCATCCACCCCGGGTACGGGTTCCTGGCCGAGAACGCCGAGTTCGCCGCCAAGGTGATCGATGCCGGCATTACGTGGATCGGCCCCTCCCCCGAGGCGATCTCTGCCCTGGGCGACAAGGTCCAGGCCCGCCACATTGCCGAGAAGGTCGGCGCCCCGCAGGTCCCCGGCACCGCCGACCCGGTCGAATCCGCCGAGGAAATCCTCGACTTCGTGGACAAGTTCGGCCTGCCCGTCGCCATCAAGGCGGCCTTCGGCGGCGGCGGACGCGGCATCAAGGTGGCCCGCACCCGCGAAGAAATCCCCGAACTCTTCGAATCCGCCGTGCGCGAGGCCACCGCCGCCTTCGGCCGCGGCGAGTGCTTCATTGAGCGCTTCCTGGACGCCCCGCGCCACGTCGAGACCCAGTGCCTGGCCGACGCCCACGGCAACGTCGTGGTGGTCTCCACCCGCGACTGCTCGCTCCAGCGCCGGAACCAAAAACTCGTCGAGGAAGCCCCGGCCCCGTTCCTCACCGAGGAACAGAACCGCCGGCTCTACGAATCCTCCAAGGCCATCCTCAAGGAGGCGGGCTACCTCGGCGCAGGCACCTGCGAATTCCTCGTCGGCCAGGACGGCACCATCTCCTTCCTCGAGGTCAACACCCGCCTTCAGGTGGAGCACTGCGTCTCCGAGGAAGTCACCGGGATCGACCTCGTCCGCGAACAGTTCCGGCTGGCCCGCGGCGAGGAGCTCGGCTACGGCGACCCGGAAGTCCGCGGCCACTCGATCGAATTCCGCATCACCGGCGAGGACCCGGGCCGGAACTTCATGCCCGCCCCCGGCACCATCACGGTACTGAAAAACCCCACCGGTCCCGGTATCCGCGTCGACTCCGGCGTGGAGCAGGGCGATGTCATCAGCGGCAACTTCGACTCCATGCTCTCCAAGCTGATCGTCACCGGCGCCACCCGCGCCCAGGCCCTGCAGCGCTCCCGGCGGGCACTGGAGGAAATGGTGGTGGAGGGCATCCCCACCGTCATCCCGTTCGACCTCGCGGTGGTTTCCAATCCCGATTTCGCACCGGCCGAAGGCCCCTTCAAGGTCCACACCCGCTGGATCGAGACGACCTTCGTCAATGACATTCCGGCCTGGACCCCGACCGGCGCCGAGGCTGAAGCGGCCGACGCCGGCGACCGCCAGCGCGTCGTCGTCGAGGTCGGCGGAAAGCGCCTGGAAGTCGTGCTGCCGGCGTCGCTGGGCTCAGTCAGCAACGCCGCAGGCGCCAAGCCGGCCAAGGCCAAGAAGCGCTCCCGCGGTGGCGGCGCACCCGCAGCAGCGAGCGGCAACGCCCTGACCTCCCCCATGCAGGGGACCATCGTGAAGGTGGCCGTCGCCGAGGGTGAGACGGTTGCCGAGGGCGATCTCGTCGTCGTGCTCGAGGCGATGAAGATGGAACAGCCGCTCACCGCCCACCGCGCCGGGATCGTCATCGGCCTCGCCGCAGCAGCCGGCGAGACCGTGTCCGCCGGCGCCATCATCGCCATGATCGAGGACGGCGCCGCAGAGTAAGCGGTACACGGTACGGCGACGCGGAGTAAGCGGCTCACGGTACGGCGCCGCTGCCGGCCGCGGGCGCGCCTCTGGCGCGTCCGCGACCGGCCAGTAGAGACTTGGAGTGTGAAGCCATTCCTGCTCCTCGCCTCGCGCGCGGAAGACACCGCCGCCGAGGACGAATACCGCGCCTACCTTCGCTACTGCGGACTCCAGCCCGAGCAGCTCCAACGCATCCGGATGGAAGCCGCCCCGCTGCCCGCGCTTGAGTTGTCCGACTATTCGGGCGTCATTGTGGGCGGCAGTCCCTTTACTTCCAGCGACCCGGCCGAGCACAAGAGCGCCGCACAGCACCGGGTGGAGCGCGAACTCGCCGGGCTGCTGGACAGGATCGTGGCCGAGGACTTCCCGTTCCTCGGCGCCTGCTACGGCGTCGGCACCCTCGGACTGCACCAGGGCGCCGTGATCGACCGGACGTACGGTGAAGGGCTCGGCGGCGTCACCATCAAACTGACGGCGGAGGGGCTGCAGGATCCCCTCCTGCGCGGGCTGCCGGAGAGCTTTACGGCGTTCACCGGCCATAAGGAAGCCTGCACCGTCCTGCCCTCCCATGCGGTGCTGCTGGCCAGCTCGGCCGCCTGCCCGGTGCACATGTTCCGGATCAAGACCAACCTGTACGCCACGCAGTTCCACCCCGAGCTTGATGCTGACGGGCTCGTCACCAGGATCGATATCTACCGCCATGCCGGCTACTTCCCGCCGGAATCGGCCGAAATGCTCATGGACGACGCCCGGCAGTTCACTGCGACAGAACCGATGAAGATCCTGCGGAACTTTGTGGAGCGCTACGCGAGCTGAGCCCCTCCAACGCAGAAGCCCGGCGTGTTCAATGAACACACCGGGCTTCTCCCGTCAGGAATGGGGACCGGACGTCAGGCTACGTTGTTGGTGTAGTCGAGGTCCCGGGTTTCCTTGCTCACGAACAGGGCGATCAGCGTCAGCACCGCCATGGCGGCAAGGTAGACACCCACCAGCACGGTGCTGCCCCCGGCCAGTTCCCAGAGCCAGACGGCGATGAACGGAGCCACGGCAGCGCCCAGGATGCTGGAGACGTTGTAGCTGATGGCGGAGCCGGTGTAGCGGACATTGCCCGGGAACAACTCCGGCAGGAGCGCACCCATGGGACCGAACGTCAGGCCCATGAGCGAGAAGCCGATGATCAGCAGCGCCATGGCACCGGCGAACCCAGCACTGAACAGCGGAACGAACAGCAGGCCGAAGGCAAGGATGCCGAAGGTGACAACGATCAGCATCTTGCGGCGGCCGAACTTCTCGGCCAGCGGGCCGGAGACCAGCGTGAAGATACCGAAGAATACGACACCGGCGATCAGCATCCAGAGGAAATCGTTCCGGCTGTAGCCCAGGCCCGGGACGAACGCAGCGGCAGCGGCCTCGGTCATCGGCTTGCCGGCCTTTTCGGCGGCGGCCTTGGCCGTGTCCAGACTGGACGCCCGGGTGCCGTAGGTCAGCGTGAACGTGGTCATCAGGTAGAAGAGCACGTAGGTGGCGAGCATGATGAACGTGCCCAGGATCAGCGGGCGCCAGCTGGTCTTGAAGACCCGTGCCAGCGGCAGCTTGGCAACCTCGTTGGATTCGAGGACCTTGGTGAAGGCCGGGGTTTCGATCAGCTTGAGGCGCACGTAGAGACCGATGATGACCATGACGGCACTGAGCAGGAACGGGACCCGCCAGCCCCATTCCATGAAGGCTTCCGGTGTCAGGGTGTAGCTGAAGACCAGGAAGATTACGTTGGCGATGATGAAGCCGATCGGGGCTCCCAGCTGCGGGAACGTGCCATAGATGGCGCGCTTGTTCGACGGGGCGTTTTCGGTGGCCAGCAGCGCCGCGCCACTCCATTCGCCGCCGAGGGCCAGGCCCTGGCAGAAGCGCAGGACCACGAGGAGCGCCGGGGCCAGGAAGGTCCAGCCCGGGACGCTCGCCGTCGGCAGGCAGCCGATCAGGAAGGTGGCAATACCCATGGTCAGCAGGGAGGCCACCAGCGTGCCCTTGCGGCCGAACTTGTCACCGAAGTGGCCGAAGATGACCGAGCCGAGCGGGCGGGCGATGAACGCGACGCCGAACACGGCGAAGGATGCCAGCAGCTGGGTGGTCTCGTTCTGCCCGGGGAAGAAGAGCTTCGGGAAAACGAGCACGGCCGCGGTGGCGTAAACGTAGAAGTCATAGAACTCGACGGTGGTACCGATCAGGCTGGCGACAATCACGCGGCCGCGCGAATTCACCTGCTTGGTGGACCCATGCTCCGCGGAGGTGGCAGTGGATGACATGTAGTAACGCTTTCATGAAGACCGGTCGGATATTTCCCCAAGAGCCCGATGCCCGGGGCCGCCGGCTAGGGATTCGTATACGTCTGATAATAGTTCCCACCGTCCAGTCAATGGACAAATAGTCCGCTATTTGGACTCCGTGTCGTTGTCTCACGTGGTGGTCGTCACACCTATTCTCACACCGTCATAAAAGCCCCGATAGGCAAAAGTCACAGCGCGTTAATAAACCGCGTCCGTCCCGGAAACGCGGCGTCCCTACCTTTGAAGGACATCACCCCCAAGGAGGTCTCCCAAGTGACTGCTGAACGCACCGCCGAAATCGGCACCGCAGAGGTCGGCGCCGCCAGTACCGGCGGCACCCTTACCCTCGACCACCGGCCCGGCCGCTGGATCGCCAACTGGGATGCGGAAAACAAGGAGCAGTGGGCGTCGGCCGGCCGCTCGATCGCCCGGCGCAACCTGAACTGGTCCATCTTCGCCGAGTTCCTGGGCTTCGTGGTCTGGCAGCTGTGGTCGATCGTGGTGGTCCAGCTTCCCTCCGCCGGCTTCAAGTTCTCCACCAACGAGATCTTCTGGCTGATCTCCATGCCAAGCCTCGTCGGCGCCACGCTCCGGATCCCCTACACGTTCATGGTTCCCCGCTTCGGCGGCCGCAACTGGACCATCGTCTCCGCCCTGTTGCTGCTGATCCCCACGATCGGCCTGGGCCTGTGCGTCGCCAACCCGGCCACCCCGTTCGGCGTCATGCTGTTCGTGGCCGCGCTGGCCGGCTTCGGCGGCGGCAACTTCGCCAGCTCGATGGCGAACATCACCTTCTTCTACCCCGCGCGGGAAAAGGGCTGGGCCCTGGGCCTGAATGCCGCCGGCGGAAACCTCGGTGCCGCCGTCGCACAGCTGGCCGTGCCGATCGCCATCACCCTGCTGGCAGCCGGCACCGTGAACCTGCCCGTCGCAGGGTTCATGTGGGTTCCGCTGATCCTGCTGGCGGCTTTCGGTGCCTGGAAGTACATGAACAACCTCACCAGCGCCAAGGGCGACGTGGCAGGTTCGCTGGCCGCGATCAAAGAGCCGCACCTGTGGATCATGGCGCTGCTGTACATCGGCACCTTCGGCTCCTTCATCGGCTTCGCCGGCGTCTTCCCCAAGCTCATCAAGGACTACTTCCCGGCATTCTCCTCGATCTCCGTCGGCACCGTGGCCCTGTCCCTGGCCTTCCTCGGCCCGCTGGTCGGGTCCCTGGCCCGCCCGTACGGCGGACGCATGGCGGACCGGATGGGCGGGGCCCGCATGACCGTCGCAGCCTTCGCCGCCATGGCCGTCATGACCCTCACCATGCTCTGGACCCTGCCGCTGAAGAACTTCTGGCTCTTCCTCTTCCTGTTCCTGCTCCTGTTCACCGCCAGCGGCTTCGGAAACGGCGCCACCTACCGCATGATCCCGATCATCTTCGCCACCTCCAGCCGGGCCGCCCGCTCCGGGGCAAGCACGCACACCACCCAGCGGCTCGCGTCCTCAGCCCTCGGCCTGATCTCGGCCATCGGCGCCTACGGCGGATTTATCATCCCCCAGGTCCTCAACGCCTCCAACACCGCCAGCGGTTCCTACACCTCGGCGTTCTACGGATTCGTGGGGGCCTACGTCCTGATGCTGGTGGTCTGCTGGTTCTGCTACATCCGCAACGCCAACCGAAATGCGATGGGACACGTCTAACATGACCAAAAGCGCCGACACGCACTGCCCTTACTGCGCTCTGCAGTGCGCCATGACGCTCACATCTCCAGCGGCTCTGACCCCGGCTGTCCGGCCGGGGTCAGAGCCCGTAGACGCTGCACCGGGCCCAGCCACTACCCCAACGTCCGCGCCGCTCCTGACAGTCGCCGGACGGGACTTCCCCACCAACCGCGGCGGCCTGTGCCGCAAGGGCTGGACCTCCGCCTCGTTGCTGGATCACCCGGGCCGCGTCACGGAACCCCTGCTGAAGGGCGCCGACGGCGTCCACCACCCGGTCAGCTGGGACGAGGCCCTCATGCGGATCGTCTCCGCCGTAAAGCAGGCCCGCCTCGAGCACGGGGCTGACGCCGTCGGCGTGTTTGGCGGCGGCGGCCTCACCAATGAGAAGGCCTACCAGCTGGGCAAGTTCGCCAGGCTGGCTTTGGGCACCTCACGGATCGACTACAACGGGCGGTTCTGCATGTCCTCGGCCGCCGCGGCCGGCATGCGCGCCTTCGGCCTGGACCGCGGGCTCCCGTTCCCGCTCGCGGACCTCGACACCGCCAGCACCATCCTGATGCTCGGCTCCAACGTTGCCGAGACCATGCCGCCCTTCGTCCAGCACCTCCAGGGGGCCCGCGACGCCGGCGGCCTGATCGTCGTCGACCCCCGGCGCTCCGCCACCGCCGCCTTTACCTCCGACGGCGGCGGGCTGCACCTGCAGCCGCTGCCCGGCACCGACCTCGCCCTGCTCCTGGGCATCTCCCACGCGGTGATCCACGAGGGCCTCGCGGACGCGGCATACATCGCGGACCGGACCACGGGTTATGACGCCGCGGTCCGCAGCGTCACGAGCTTCTGGTCCGAACGGGTCCAGTCGATCACCGGCGTCCCCGCCGGGCTGATCCGTGAAACCGCCCGGAGGCTGGCCGACGGCGCCGGCAAGGGCGGCAGCTACATCCTCACCGGCCGCGGCGTCGAACAGCACGTGGACGGCACTGACACCGCCACGGCCGCCATTAACCTCTCCCTCCTGCTAGGCCTGCCGGGCTCCGCGCGCAGCGGCTACGGCACGCTCACCGGCCAGGGCAACGGCCAGGGCGGCCGCGAACACGGCCAGAAGGCGGACCAGCTCCCCGGCTACCGGAAGATCACCGATCCCGCCGCCCGCGCCCACATGGCCAGGGTCTGGGGCGTGCCCGAACCCCTGATTCCCGGCCCCGGCCTTCCCGCCGTCGAATTGCTCAAGTCGCTGGGACAGCCCGACGGCGTCCGGTGCCTCTTCGTGCACGGCGCCAACGTGGCGGTGTCCGCGCCGGACGCGAATGCCGTGATCGCGGGCCTGCGCAGCCTGGACTTCCTGGTGGTGTGCGACTTCTTTCTCTCCGAGACCGCCGCCGAGGCAGACCTGGTCCTGCCGGTGACCCAGTGGGCCGAGGAGGAAGGAACCCTCACCAACCTCGAGGGCCGCGTGCTCCGCCGCCGCCGGGCCCTCACTCCCCCGCCCGGTGTCCGCAGCGAGCTGTGGATCATGACCCGGCTGGCCGAAATGCTGCACGCGCCCTCCACCTTCAGCGAGGATCCGGAAACAGTGTTTGAGGAGCTCCGGCTCGCGTCCTCCGGCGGCCTGGCCGACTACTCCGGGATCGACTACGCCATGCTGGACCGCGGCGAGGCCGCCTACTGGCCCTACCCCGCCGGGAGCGCGGGCACGCCGCGGCTCTTCCTGGACGCCTTTGCCCATGCGGGCGGCCGGGCCGTGTTCACGCCGGTGACGCCCCGGCGTCGTTCTTCTTCTGCGGGCTTCGCGTCCGCGGCGGACCGCCGGGCGGACCAGCGGGACGACCGGGCCGGCGACGATCGTCCCGGCACGCCGATGACCCTCATTACCGGCCGCCTGATGGAGCACTACCAGTCCGGCGCGCAGACCCGCCGGGTGGCCGCCCTGGCCGAGGCACAGCCGGAGGCGCGGCTCCAGCTCCACCCCGCCGCGGCCGCCGCCCAGGGCATCGCCGACGGCGACTACGTCTCGATTTCCAACGAACGCGGCGTGGTCAGCTGCCGCGCCGAGCTGAGCACGGATATCCGCCCGGAGACGGTGTTCCTGCCGTTCCACTTCCCGGAGCTCGAGAGCGCCAACCGGCTCACGGAGGCGGCCACGGACCCCATTTCCGGGATGCCCGAGTTCAAGACCAGCAAGGTGTGGATTCGCCCGGCAGCTTCCCCGGATGCCCCGGCCGGCAATCACAGCGGCGTTCCGGCCCGCGTTCTTCAAGCAGAGGAGACCTCATGACTGAGCGGATTGTGGTGGTGGGCTTCGGGCCTGTCGCCGCGAGGCTGATCGACGAGCTGCTGCCGGCCGTGCGCAGCGGCATCGCACACCTGACCGTGGTCGGCGAAGAGTCCGAGGCGGCGTACAACCGCGTGCTGGTGGCGGATCTTGGCGTCGGCCGGACGACGCCGGCCGCACTGGCCCTCGCGGACGCGGCGGCACTGGTGGCCGACGGCGTCGATGTCCGGCTGGGCGTCCGCGTCCGCCGCGTGGACCGCGCCCGGCAGCGGGTCTTGTTGAGCGACGGCACCTCCCCCGGTTACGAGCGGCTCGTCTTCGCCACCGGTTCACGGCCGGTCATCCCGAACCTGACCGGGCTCAACCCGGACCCGGCCGCGCCGGTGCTGCCGCCGGGCGTGACCGCCCTGCGCGATCTTCGCGACGCGTCCGTGTTGCACTCTGCCGTGGCCGGCGGCAAGCGCGTGGTGGTCCTGGGCGGCGGTGTGCTGGGCCTGGAGACGGCCCTCGCCGCGGCCGAGGAAGGCGCCACGGTGACCGTGGTGCACAACGGCCCGCATCCTTTGGGCCGGAACATCGACCGCGGCGGCGGCGCCGTGCTCGCGGCGTCCCTGCGGAACTGCGGCGTGCGGGTGACCGGCAACGCCCGCTCGGTCGGCGTCGAACACAACGCGCCCGACGGCGGCTTCTCCGCCTTGTTGCTGGATGACGGCTCCGCGATCGACGGCGACCTCCTGGTCCTCTCCTGTGGTGTCCGGCCGCGGACCGAACTTGCGGAGGGCTGCGGGCTCTCCACCGGGGCCGGGATCCTGGTGGACCACAAGCTCCGCGCCCACCACGAGCCCCACATCTTCGCGATCGGCGACTGCGCCGAGGTCCGCTGTCCGGACTCCGAGTGCGTTCAGTGCCGGACTGCGAGGGGTCCCTCCGGGCTGGTCGGCCCGGGCTGGCGGCAGGCCGAATGGCTCGCCGACTACCTGACCCTGCTGGCATCCGGGGCTCCTGCCGAGGCGGAAGCCTTGCCGGCACTTCCGGCGGAACTCCCGGGCGTGATCGTGCTCAAGGCCCGCGGCATGAACCTGGCCGTGGCCGGGGACGTGTCCGCAGACCCCTGGGACGAGGAAGCCTTGAGCGCCGGGGCCGTGAACGGCCGGGCCCGGCTGCAGATCGCCCAGTGGGCCGATCCCGAGCACGGCCGCTACGTCAAGATGACCACCCGCGCCGGCGTGCTGGAAGGGCTCGTGGCCGTGGGCATGCCGCGAACCTCGGCCGAGCTGGTGCAGCTCTTCGAACGCGGCGCGGAACTGCCGGCGGACCGGTCGCTGCTGCTGCGCCTGGACGGGCCGGACCAGGTCGCTTCCCCAGGTGCCGCCGACCCCGCCCGGACGGTCTGCCGGTGCGCCGGCGTCAGCGGAACGGCCATTGCCACTGCCGTGTCCGAGGGCTGCGGAACGGTGCCCGAGGTATCGGCGTCCACCCGCGCCGGCACGGGCTGCGGTGGCTGCCACGAGGACATCAAGGGCATCATCGAGGCCCACTTTCAGGGGGCGGCTGCCTGAGTACTAGCTCGGCGACGGCGCAGCTTCACCTCAAGGCTTGCGCCGACGGGGGCGCCCCGATGGTCTTCCTCAAGATGCATGGGGGGGCTTGTCGCACCCTCGACCGGGACACGCCTGGGACAATGGGGGCTCGGCGTCGAGCGCACGGCCGCTGGTCAGGCCGGTCATGCTCGACTGCAACCCGGGGTGGACTCGGATCGCGTGATTCCCGGGCGTCATTTTCGTAAGACGGCGTCCGGGGCCTGCGGTGTGGTGATCGGGTCTGCGTGGCGATGAACGAGTGCCCACGTGTCGCCTTCAAGGCGATAAATGCTCGTTACCCGCAGATCAAATGGCGAGATTTTGTCGCCTCCTCCGACCTTGGCCTGCCAGTGTTCTATGTCCAGGAAGCAGGCGAGATCGGTAGTGACGTGCTTGGTGAGGGCATCAAAAGCCGTGACGCGTCCATCTTGGAACCGTGCCGCCGCTGAATCGAGCGCCCCTGATACTCGCTCCCAGCCCACCACCGGAGGGCCCCAAGGATTAGCAAGGGAGACATCTCCGCTGTGGGAGAAAATGGCCTTGGCGGGTTCCGGGTCGCCTTTAGCAAAGTCATTTACCGCTTGATGAAACTGGTCGATGACCTCGTCAAGCTGCATTGGTCCCACCTTCACTGCGCTGCGCTGTCGAACTTCTTCTGCCACTGGGCATGCTCGCGGCCAGCTTCCAGCCGGCGGTTCGCGGTCCACCTGGGCAGGTATGTGGGCGCTGGCATCTCGCGGGCAGGCTTGGACCTGTGCGTGGGCTCAGGCCGGGTCTGCACAGGCTTGGGTCTGGGGCGGGTCTGGACCTGCTTGGCCACAGGCCGGGTCTGGACGGGCTTCCGGGGGTAGCTCGACCGTGTGTCGGCTGTGTGGTGCCTCTTCCAGGCCACAAGCGCCCAGATGAAGAGTCCTGTCAGGGTGAGTTGCCAATAAGTGACCAGTATCCCGATGACGACCAAGATTAGAAATAGGGCGGGGATCCACATGGCGACATTATGCCTTTGCTTGACGCCAGGAGGTAGAGGCCATATTCCCCGATCGCCCGCACGGAGCCCTGAAGGAAGACCGGCGCACCCGAAGAGAACGCCAAGCTGGGCCGGCCATCATCGAGGAGAGCCCCCGACCAACCGTGAGGGCTCTGGCTAGCTCCGCTCCGCTAAGGCTAAGCGGCCTTTCCAAACCACACAGGGATGAACACATACCGGGAAGCCCGAACATTCATCATGCACAGCACAGTGCGTGACTCGTGGCGCGCCACGGGGTCGCCCGTACCGCTGGTTTTTCTAAGGCCACTTTCGCTACATGCAGTTCATTCGCGCCCGATCCTGCGGGAGCCGCGATGCTGCCAGTCGGGCTGGCCTAGCTCCATAAACAGGTAGCGGACGCCCGATAACCAAGTAGTGGATACCCGCGTTGGAGCGGGAGGGCCGCGATAACCTGCAAGGGCTTTGCAGTCAGGGACTCGTCCCGTACCGCTGGGGGACTTTCGTAAGCTACAAAGGAGTACCTTCATGAAACGCTGGCTCGCACCCATCACCCTCGCAGCCGCCGCTGCACTCTCCGCAAGTGCCGGCCCGGCCTTTGCCGCCGCCACTCCCACACCGGTCGACCCAACGCCTTTCCCGATCGCCTGCCCGACGTTCAACCTCCAGGCTCAGCTCTCGGGCAAGGGAGGGACCATCGTCCTGCCAGGAAACCGCACGTTCTTTACCGGTCCCAACCTGAGGATCACCCTCACGGGCCCCGCTCCTACCTTCAAAACGGTGACCTACGTCATCACCGGACTGACCAAAGTCACGACTCTGCCAGACGGCAGCTTTGACGTCACCGCGACGGGTAGGAACACCATCATCGTCCCCGAAGCCAACGGGCATCCTGCAGGGCTGTTCCTCACGACGGGCACCATGCACTGGACGCTCAATGCCGATGGCACTGAAAGGACGAGGTTCTCCGGCAACGGCACGGAAACGGACGTCTGCCAGCTGCTGGCGCCCTAACAACCGACCAACGCAGGGCGCCCCGGCCCAGTTGCCGCGGGCGCTTTTGCGTTTAAATCTGCTATCCCAGATATCCCTGAAGCACAGCTCAGCGCCCGGTGGCGTGTTGACCTTACGCAGGCCCGGCGGTGGAGGAATAGTAGACTCGGTCGAAACTTCAGAACGACGGCGGCCTCGGTCCGCTTCGCGAGATGCAATGGCCAAGCTCGGGGAGACCAAGCACCTTGGGCGCAAGCGCCAGCTCCCGGCGGAGACCGTGGAACGGATCAGGGCGGAACGTGCCGGCGGTGCCAGCATGGCCAAGATCGCCGCCGGTCTGAATGAGGATGGCGTGGCCACAAGCCAGGGGGGCGCCAAGTGGTACCCCTCCACCGTGAAAGCCGTATTGGACAGCATGGCGCGGGAATCCTTGGAGGGATTCACCGCCTCCAACATGGAAGCAGGGGGCAACTAAGTGGACAAACCGCTACCGCAGACGACATTTACCGTCTACTGCTGGACGTGCAGGACCGACTAGGGGAGCTGGTGGCAGATGGCCGGCTCACGCTGGAGTGTGACGCTGAACAGGCGCACTGCACGGCGCGTAACGCCGTGGGCGTGGTGGTGCATCATCTGGACGCAGCACGGCAGGTGCTGGCCGTGCTGCAGACCAGGGACTAACTGGTTGGCTGACGTTTGGGCTGGTAGTAGCACCACGGCCAGATGCATACCACGGCAACCATCATGAGGATCGTCCCAAACGTTCCAGCCCACCACGCACCCGGCGTGACATCTGACGGGGCCATGCAGTGAAAGGCATCGCCTAAGCAAACCCAATGCTCTGTGGTCCCGTCTTTACCGATCTGCAAAAGGGTGTTGGAGGCGGCAAAGAGCGCGACCATCACCGCGATCCAAATCGCGTTGTATTTCAACCTCGACATTGCTCGCACTTCCCCCACAAGTGAACGATTTGGCATGAGCCTATAACGCAAAGTGCGGACAGTAAGCCGGCAATGCTGGTCAGGTCAACGGCGGTGCGTGTAACGGTCAGGAAATAGGCAATTTCAAAGGCGAACCCATATCATTCTTTGCGGGGCCGGTCAATAGGTCTGGTAAAATAGAAGGAGTGAAATTCTTCACATTTATCTTCTAATTGAAAGGACCTTTGATGGCCAGAATTACCGATGCACCCCGTGCAGGACTTATTTCCCTTAAGCTGTCTGGCGCCCTGCCGGAAACCCACCTTTGTAACAACCTGGATGAATATGAGGCAGTGCTGGCGGCTGCCATGAGCGATGACAGTACGCGCCCTTCCCACCGGGCCGACTTGATCGCCGGCTCTGTTGAGCCGGAGGAAACGTTTGAGGAATACATGGAGCGTCACGGAGCCGAGTAGGCCCCATCATTAAGCCCCTCGTGCCGCTTGGCATGGGGGTTTATTTGTTCCCAGGAAAGGCCTGAAGGGACTATCGGGAGGCGGGTGGCACCCTACCGCCGGGGAGCGCTTTTGGGCGCTCCTGGGGCGACCCAGGCCGCTATAGGGGGTGTCCCTGACCTTTTGGCTACGCTGACGCTGAACGTTCGCTGTTGAATAACTTGGGGGAAATATGAAGGCACGCGCACTTGTCATGATCTTTACCGGCGCGGTTTTCCTGGGAGGGTGCTCTGCACCGATGAGCGCCGCCGATAAGTGCAAGGAATTCAAGGCCCTGGCTCCACAGTTTTCCGTCGGAGCGGGGATGTCCCAGGAATCGCGGAACAAGATCACCGGGCAGTATTCCGACCTCGCCTCCAAGTCTCCGGATGCCTTGAAGAACGATGTGAAAATCGTTGCCGACTACCTCAAAGTCTTGGTAGCCGACAGGGATGTTGATGGGGCAAGCCGCCTCCAAAGCGAATACAGGACGGCAGAACAGCGCATCCAGGCTGCCTGCAGAGCCGTAGGTTAGCCTCCTATTCGCGCATCAAGGCACGTTCGGCGGGGAAGTAGCTGGCAGCTAGCGGCGGGGCAGCAGCCGGCGCCACAGACGGGCAGGCTCAGGCCTGCCCTTAGCCATGTCCGAGGCGGTGTCGCCGTTGCTCACCATGGGTTGCTCAGGCTTGCTCACAGCCGACTCGGTGAGCGTGGCAGGCTGACCGCTCTTACCGTTGTGCCGCCTGCACCTTGTAGCCCCAGAACCGAATTGATAATTCGGCAAGGAGTTCCTCGTCGGTCAACCGGGACGCCGGGCTGACATGCGGTGTGTCGGTTTCCGTCGGTAGCAGGTGCGCGTCGGCCCCGCGCTCCATCTCAGCGAGAGTAACCGCGTCGGGACCTATGTCTGTGCGGCGTTCCCAGAGGTCCTCGATGGAACCCTTGCGCCAGCCGAGGGCCTGCTCGATGCGGCGTTGGGAGTTCGGGTGCGGCACCTTTTTGCCCCCCTCCGCGGACATGATCGTTTTGACGTCGATCCCGGCGGCGAGTGCGAGCTGCCGGCGGGACGGGTACTTGTCTTTGCGGGCTGCGGCAATGAGCTTGCCGATTGCCTCGAGTGTTTCCTGATCTTCCATGGGATTAGGTTCCCTCGAAAAGGAAGTGATGTCAATCCATATTGGATCAAAATCCCTTATTGATGTGGCAGATCGTGGTCCTAGCTGGTGCAAGCGTTGCCATACAAGGGGTGTAAAGCCCACAGGAGGGCTTTGAGGCCCTCCTAGGTGCTACCGGCGGGGGTTATCGGAACGGCCACCAGGCACGCTTGGGGCGTGCGTTTCATGCCATGCGGCGCCGCAACTCCTCCAGCAGTTCCTCATTCGTTGCCGCGGCCAGACCCTTCGGGTCGTCAGGGGGCAGGAGATCCTCCATGGTGATGGTGGAGGCCTTCCGGTTCACCCTGCGCATTACGTCGTCGATCGCCCCCGAACGCCACCCGAGGGCCTTCTCCAGCTTCCGCTGATTCGTGCCCCAGGGCAGAACGCGACCGAACTCAAACTGCGTAATGGTTTTGTCCGAACCCAGCCCGGCCTCTTTAGCGAAGGCCGGCCTACCGAACCCGATTTCCTCGCGCCGCTGCTTGGCCAGCCGACCGAGCTGTGCCAGCAGCGCCTCAGGCCCAAACTCCACCGTCATGATTCCTCCGTCTGCTCGGGCAGGTCTGCCCCCGGCTCGTTGGCCAGTGAGCCACCGGTTTATGCCGGGGGCTTTGCCGAGTCTACCCACGAGGGATCATCGTCGCAGTCTAAACGCCCGCCCCGGAGCGCATACAGGGGGTATCAGGGCTGGGGTGTCACTGAGAGCCACGGGAGGGCTTTTAGGCCCTCCTCGGTGCCACGGACACCACGTTTGTCGCGGGCTATCTGTAGGCGTGCGGCGCCGCCATCGTCCAGCGGTATCAGGCTGTCGAGAAGGTCTTCCTCCGATTTGGTTGCCCTCAAAAGAGCATCAGGTATCCGGTAACTGACGACTTCATTGCCGACATGGAAACTAACAAAGGCTCCCGACCCAGCGGTGGCAAGCGAAGCGCTTACCGCCGCAAGTTTTCCGATGGCACGAACGTCCATTGGTCCCGGCCCCTCTCCTGGGGCCTTAACCACAGTCTGGACGGTGTCTGGACTGAATATCTTGGTGGAGCCCTTACCGTGCGGAAGAAGTACGACATTGCAGATGCTTCGGAGGTAGTCCCTCCGGTCATCAATGTGGATGCCCGCCCACTCCACCGCGTATGGGGAATCCTCCGAGACCGGAAGTATTTCATCTTCCGTCGGCGGCTGACGCGCCGCCGCCTCCTCCAGCCGTGCCATGGCGGCGGTGACGCCAGCCAGCTCCTTCTCTATAACCGAGTTGATGGTTCCCAGCATGTGCATCGGTATCTGGCCCAGGGCGGCCTGCATGCCCGCCTCTTCCTGCCGCTTCCGCAGGGCCGTAGCCTCCAGCCCTAGCCGCTCCGCCTCAGGTCCCGAACCGCTGTCCTCAGTCTTGCTCCGGTCGTGTGCGGCCCGAACTGCGACGATCGCAGCGTTGACTACCTTGTCCACGTACTCCATCCTCTTGCTGACGTGGCCAGGGCCACGCACGCCGCAGCGGTAGATGCGGTGCTTCTCGCCGCTACGGGAAGTCACCGTCGCAGACCGGACATATCCGCCGCAATGGCACTGGGCTATGCCCGCTAGCAGGTGGACGGCCTTGTTGGACTGGGACCGCCTGCGGGACTGGTCGCTCAGCACAGCACAGACGCCTCGCCAGACGTTCTCAGAAACAATCGCAGGGAAGGTGGAAGGCCCGACAATCCGCTTGCTGGGTCTGATTTCGTCGGTGGTGCCGATTACAGTTCCGGCATGGAGACGAAAAAAGACGCCGAAGGATGGAACCTGTGCAGCGCCCTCCCCGATGACGGGTGCGAGCTTCGAACCCGGAACAAAGGCGGCAAGTACTGCAATTCGCACGCCCTCCAGATGAACCGGGGTGAGGAGTTCAGGCCTCTCCAGTCCTGGGGAATAGGCCGAGGCCTGACTTGCGCCCGGGCCGGGGCGCGGCGGCGAACCCTGCGACCGACAAGTGACACAGCTAGATCTTCCACCAGGACCGCTCTGCAAAGGACATGCAACGCAGCATGAGCGAGACGGAGCGATGTGGCAGTTTCCGCCGAAAGGGGACGACTGGAACGACTGCGCCGCCCTCGACTACGGCTGCGGACGTAAGGCGCACACCCGCGGTGGGCGGTTCTGCCGCACGCACTACAGCCAGCTCCAGCGCGGCGAGCTGACCCCCATCAGGCGGAGGTCACCAAATGGCACACGGTGCGGGGGCCCCGCCCCGACGGCACGGAATGCGGCCGGAAGGACATCTACCAGGATGATCCGACCCCGTTATGTAAATCCCACGCTGCCCAATACAACGACACGGGCGCCATGCAGGTCGTCGTCCCCCGCTACAAGTTCGCGTCTTTGGAGCGAGACGACGATGGCAACAAGCGGTGCACGAGTTGTCGAGAATGGCTGCCCGAAAAGGATTTCGGAAAGGACAACACCAGTGCCGGCGATGGACTTACGGGCCGTTGCCTAAGGTGCGCAAACGATGCTTCCCGTTTGCGGAAGTTCGGCGTCACCCGGGAACAGTACGATGCCATACTCGCCGCCCAAGGCGGCGTCTGCTGGCTATGCAAGGAACCCCCGGACTTTGGCCGCGAGTCGCTAAACGTGGACCACGACCACCGCTGCTGCGACGACAAGTACAAGACGTGCGGCAGCTGCATACGCGGGCTTATCTGCGGCGCTTGCAACCTTGCCCTCGGTCTGTTGGATCACAAGCCCGAGCGGCTGGAAGCAGGCTTCAAATACCTGGTCGAAGGCGTACCCCACGTCTTGGCATATCTCCAGTCGAAATCACAGTCGGCCGCCCCGCCGACAGTTGGCACCTCACGGCAGGAATCTTCTGAACCGCTGCATAGTGCCTGACGAATTTCCGCTAGGCCGGAGTTCAGTGCAAGCAGCCCCCCGGCTCCGAAGCGGGCCTTTCTCCCCTTGGCACGTAAGAGGGGTGGGGATGCAATGAACGTAGGTTCCGTTCATCCGCAGGAGGCATCCCATGAACGTCCCGGTCATTTTGGCGCTCGGCGCGATCATTGTGTTCGCCGTCGTGACGGGTGTTGTCATGTCCCGCGAAAAGGATCCGCAGCGGCGGGCGGCCGCGCTGACGCGCACCGGAGCGGCTGTCATGGCGGCGTTCACCGTCATCGGAGGAATCTTCATCGGCGGCTTCGCGATGCAGGACCCGGGCGGAACAACCGGAACGCTGATCACGCTCGCCTGGGTGGTGCCGATGCTCATCCTCGCGGTCTCGGCCTGGTTCTGGCCGGCGGCAACCGCTCCCCTGCTGCTCGCCCTCGCCTCGGCCTTCATTGCTGCGTGCGTGTGGCTCGCCTTCGACCCCGCTGCCCTGAGCGCCTTCCTCAACGACAACGGGCCCCTCATCGCCGTCAGCGTTCTCGCGCTGGCGTTCCCGGCCGCAATCCTCGGCCTGAAAGTCACCGCACTGGCCGGCTGGCTGTTGGTGGGCTTGGGGGTGTTGCCACTGTTGATCACGATCATCGGAAGGTCGGGTGCGGTCGGATCGCTGATCGCCGCCAGCCTGGTTCCCCTGGCCTGCGGGATCGCCTATCTGCTGTCCGTCCGGATGGCCAGGGCGGGTTCGACGTCGGGAACCATCCACCCGGCGGCCGCCTAAGGCTGCCGCACCGCCGCCAAACCCGGCCGCGTAACGCAAATCGGGCCACGGGCAAACGGCGGGTAGCATCGGGGGCATGAGCGCCGACGACGACGACATCACCGAAGAACTGCTGGCCGACGCCGGGAAGCTGACCGGGCTGAGCCTGGAACTGCTCGGGCTCGATCCGCACCCGGACGACATGACGGCCGAGCAACGGCTCCAGTTTGATCCCGAAGACCTGGCCGAGATGGCCTCCGTCTCCTCCGAAGACCGGCGCAAAGCCGTAGGCCAGACCCGTCTGCTGGCCGGACTCCTGTGGAACTCGTCCAGCATTCTGATCGACCAGTTGTTCCGCGATCTCGGAACGCTCAGCACGCTGGATGTTCTCACGCCCGCTGGCATCGCCGGCACCTCCGTCCTGTCCTCGCTGCCGCCACAGTTCGCCGCCAGCTACGACGCGAAGTTCACCCAGAAGTTCATCGTGGTCGCGGCCGACGTCACCGCGTCGCTGGTCCGGGGCTGGACCGCCCCCGGCTGCCTTGCAGCGGAACTAGCCGTCCGATGCCTGCTCGATCAGGCGGAAATCACCGAGGACATCTACGAACTGGACCTTCCGGAGGACTGGCGGGCCGACGTCGAGGAAGTCCTGTTGGAGGATGCCGACAGTGACGCGCTGTACTCCGACAACCTTGACGTTCTCGAGGACGACGCTGCAAGTCTGGATTTCGAGCAGTGGTTCAAACCCTTCACCCCCGGCAACACGGTTCCGCCGTATGCCTACTCCTGAGCTCTACGACTGAGCCCTACAGCTGGGCGGGCGGCTCGGCGAGCCGGGCCAGGAAGTCCTCCGTGAAACGCCTGACTCCGTCCCACTCGGTGTACACGTAGTCACGGGACGTGTCCGTGTCGAGGGATCCTTTGTCCTTGGCGATCTTCTTCATGACGTGCTTCTTGATGAACCCGTAGTGGGTATAGAGCAGGGCGCCGGCGAACAGTCCGACGTGCGCGGGCCGCCACCCCGTGTCCTGCTCGAACTTCTCCACGTAGCCCTCCGCGGTCTGCTCGTCCCCCTGCGCGGCCATGCTCACTGAGACGAGGGCGGAAGGCAAACGCTCGAGCTCACCGCGGTTCTTCTTCACGAAGTCCGTGACGTACCCCTCGTGCTTTCCGACGTGCACCGAGGCCGCCACGATCACGCCGTCGTAGCCGCCCGGAAGGGTATCTCCGGAAAGTTTGAGGTCCGCTGTCTCTGCTTCGTGCCCAAGCGCCCGGATCACGTCGCCGATGTAATCCGCGATTTTTGCTGTTTGTCCTTCAACGGTTCCGTAGGGGACATAGATTTTGGCCATGTGCCAAGTTGACCTCGCCCGGCTGTGACGCACTACGGCCGAAGGTCCCGCGGGCGGCAACGCACGGCCCTCTTGACGCCCGCACTCTTGACGGCGGCGGCCTACCGACATGAGATGGACGAAGGCCCGGTCCGGTTCTGATTCGACCGGCCGGTACACAAGCAGAACCCTCGATGAAAGGACGCAACATGTCCCTGCTCGACTCCGCCCTCTGGGACGGCAGGATCTACCTCAGCGGCTGGCGGCCCGGGCGCGGCGGGACCGGTGACGCCGTCGAACCAGCCACCGGAGAAACGCTGGGCCGCTATGGCGTGGCCTCCGCGGAGGACGTCCGCGAGGCCGCCGCGGTAGCCGCGAAAGCGCAGAAGGACTGGGCCGCCCGCAACCCGGAAGACCGCGCCGCCGTGCTCCGCCGCGCGGGACAACTCTGGGAGGAACACTCGGCGGAAATCCAGGCCTGGATCGTCCGCGAATCCGGCGGCATCCCGCCCAAAGCGGGGCTGGAAACCCACATCGCGGCCAACGAATGCTACGACGCCTCCGCCCTGCCCTCGCTCCCGGCTGGCGACGTGCTGACCTCAAACGAGAGCCGCTGGTCCTTCGCCCGGCGCCGGCCCGTCGGCGTCGTTTCGGTGATTGCACCCTTCAACTTCCCGCTGATCCTCTCCATCCGCGCAGTCGCCCCGGCGCTGGCCCTTGGCAACGCCGTCCTGCTCAAACCGGACCCGCGCACTGCGGTCTGTGGTGGCGTCACCTTGGTCCGGGTGTTCGAGGAGGCGGGTCTTCCGCCCGGCCTGCTCTCCCTGCTGCCCGGCGGCGCCGAGATCGGCTCGGCCGTCGTAGAGGCACCGGAGGTCAGCGTCATCGCCTTCACGGGGTCGACGGCGGCAGGGCGCAAAGTGGGCGAGGCGGCCGGCCGGCTGCTCAAGCGTGCCCACCTGGAACTCGGTGGGAACAACGCAATGATCGTGCTGCCCGGCGTCGACCTCCCCAAAGCTGTCTCCGCCGCCGCGTTTGGCTCCTTCATGCACCAGGGTCAGATCTGCATGGCGTGCGGGCGGCATATAGTGCACGAGGACATCTACGAGGACTACGTCAGCGCCCTGGCGGAAAAGGCCCGCCATCTACCGGTAGGCGACCCAAAGAGCGGAACAGTGGCGCTTGGCCCGGTGATCGACGAGAAGCAGCTCCACCGGGTGGACACGATCGTTCAGGACGCGGTGCAGGGCGGCGCGCGTCTGGCCGCCGGCGGCAGCCATGACGGCCGGTTCTACCAGCCCACCGTGCTCGCCGACCTCGACCTCGCCAGCCCGGCGTGGAAGGACGAGATCTTCGGCCCCGTCGCCCCGGTGATGAAGTTCTCCACCGTGGACGAGGCCGTTGCCCTGGCCAACGACAATGAATACGGGCTTTCGATAGGAATCCTCGGCGACGTCGGGATGGCCATGACGATCGCCGACCGGCTCGACTCCGGAAAGATCCATATCAACGAACAGACAGTGTCCGACGAGGCCAACTCGCCCTTCGGCGGGGTCAAGAACTCGGGCAACGGCTCGCGGATCGGCGGCCATCACGCCAACATCGAATCCTTCACGGAAATCCAGTGGCTGACCGTGCGGCCGGACATCGCGCCGTACCCGTTTTAGGCCGGGTAAATGCGGGAGTTCCCCCGTACTTAGGGCTCGAACAAGACCGAGCCGGTCATGAAGATGCCGCGCTGCGGGACCCAGAATTCCCCGAGCCGGTCCTGGACCGGCAGTGCCGACGTCTGTCCCAGGCTGTGCCCCTGCAGCTGCGCTTTGCTTTCGCGGACAAACCACATCTGCCGCGGGCGCGCCAAGAACGTTTGGCCGTTGGGCGCCGCGCCCGTCAGCCCGAGGTGCCCCGCCCCCAGCACCGGGCCGGCAACGGCCCCCATGGCGCGCAGGAACGTCCGGCTGCGCCACAGCCGCTCCGGAACGGCGCCGGACACCGCGGACATAAGCCGGGTCACCGGCGTCGCCGCCAGCGTCAAATCCCAGTTCAGGTCCACGCCGGCTCCGACTTCCACGCTAAAGGAATAGCCGTCACGCCACCGGATGGAGACCCGGCGAGTGGACGCCGAGCCGATGGCGCTGCCGAAGTAGCGGGGGCAGGAGGTCCCGGGGTCGGTGGTGCTGTGAATCGTCCAGACGCCGGCGGGGTCGCGGATCCAGACCGAAATGTAGCCAGGGCCGACGGACGATACCGGAAAATGCCGAAAAGCCAGGACGTAACCGGAGCTGAACGGAACGCCCATGACGGCGTAGCCGGCAAAGCGTTCCTCTGGACCCGGGGGCAGCGCACAGTTATGTTCCATCGGCTCAACAAGCGAACGGGGACTCTGCATGGCTCCGGCCTCCGGTTTTGCTACATGTGAACTGTTACATGTGGACGTGGAGCCGCCGGGCCGCTTCGGAGATCGAGCCGCTCAGGGACGGGTACACGGTGAAGGTGCTGGCGATGTCATCGACGTGCAGTTTCTGGGTCACGGCGATCGAGATCGCGAAGATGAGCTCGGAGGCGTTCGGGCCCACCACCACCCCGCCGATCACGGTGCCGGAGCCCTTGCGGGCGAAGATCTTGATGAAACCATCGCGGTGGTTGCGCATCTTGGCGCGCGCGTTGCTGCGCAGGGACAGTTTGATGACGTCGGCCTGGTACTTGCCCGAATCAATCTCGGCCTCGGAGACGCCCACGTTCGCAATCTCGGGCGAGGTGAAGATGTTGGACGCCACCTGATGCAGCTTAAGGGGCATGACACTGTCGCCCAGGAAGTGCGCGATCGCGATCCGGCCCTGCATCGCGGCCACGGAGGCCAAGGCCAGGACTCCGGTGCAGTCGCCCGCGGCGTAGATGTTCGGCGCAGTGGTGCGCGAGACGCCGTCGACCTTGATGTGGCCGCTCTCGGTCAGCGCGACGCCGGCTTCCTCCAGGCCGATGCCGGCCGTGTTGGGGATGGAGCCGACGCAGACCAGGCAGTGGCTGCCGGTCACTTTCGAACCGTCGCCGAGGGTGACCACGACGCCGTCGTCCGTGCGCTCGACGGTCTCGGCGCGGGCGCGGGAGAGGACCTTGAGCCCGCGGCGTTCGAAGACGCCCTCGAGGACCTCGGCGGCGTCGGTGTCCGAGCCCGGCAGCACGCGGTCGCGGCTGGAAATCAGGGTGACCTTGGAACCCAGGCCGTTGTAGGCCGAGGCGAATTCGGCGCCCGTGACGCCGGAACCCACCACGATCAGCTCTTCGGGGAGCACGTCCATGTTGTAGATCTGGGCCCAGTTGAGGATGCGCTCACCGTCCGGGCGGGCGGTGGGCAGCTCGCGCGGGTGGGCTCCGACCGCGAGCAGGATGGTGTCGGCTTCCACCGTTTCGGTACCGTCGGCGGTCAGGACCTCGATGGTGTGGTTGTCCAGCAACCGGCCGGAACCGATCAGGATGCGGACGTTCTGGTGTTCCAGCCCGGACTGGATGTCCTCCGACTGCTTCCGGGCCAGCCGCAGCAGGCGGTCGTTGATGTGCTTGAGGTCAGCGCGCATCGTCGGGCTGCAGTCGCCGCCGTCGAGGTCGAACTTAACGCCGAGCTCGCCGGCCTCGCCGACGCGGGTCATCAGGTCCGCCGTCGCAATCAGGGTTTTGGAGGGCACGACGTCGGTCAGCACCGCGGATCCGCCGAGGCCGGCACGTTCGATGATGGTGACCTGCGCCCCCAGCGAGGCGGCGACCATGGCGGCCTCGTAGCCGCCAGGCCCTCCGCCGAGAATTGCGATACGGGGTGAGCTGAAGTCAGGATGCGTAGTCACAATCAACCATTGTCCACCATCCGAACCGGAGCCACCAAGAATCCGGGCCGCACGCTGGTCCGGCCGCGCATGCTGGGCAGCGGGCCCGGCACGCGATAGCTTGTACCAGTGAGCTATACAGAATTCCTGAACGCGGACCCCTTCGACGCCGCGCGAGACGCCGCCGCCTACATCGCCGAAGAGACGGGTGTCGATTCCCATGACGTCGCGCTGGTCCTCGGATCGGGCTGGGGCGACGCCGCCGAGCTCATCGGCGAGACCACCGCCACTTTGTCCGCCGGCGAAATCCCCGGCTTCTCCGCACCGTCCGTGGTGGGGCATGTGGGCACCATCCGCTCGGTCCTGACCAAAGAGGGCAAGCGGGCCCTGGTCCTGGGTGCACGCACCCACTACTACGAGGGCAAGGGCGTCCGCGCCGTGGTGCACGGCGTGCGCACTGCCGCCGCGGCCGGCTGCAAGACCCTCGTGCTGACCAACGGCTGCGGCGGGCTCAACGAGAACTGGACGCCCGGCACGCCGGTGCTCATCAGCGACCACATCAACCTCACCGCTACCTCACCGCTGGAAGGGGCAACGTTCGTGGACCTGACGGACCTGTACTCCTCCCGGATCCGCGGGCTGGCCCGCGAGGTGGACCCGTCGCTGGACGAGGGCGTCTACGCCCAGTTCACCGGCCCGCACTATGAGACGCCCGCCGAGGTGCAGTACGCCAAACGGATCGGCGCCGACCTGGTGGGCATGTCCACGGCGCTTGAGGCGATCGCCGGCCGTCACGCCGGCATGGAGGTCTTCGGCATCTCGCTGGTGACCAACCTCGCCGCCGGGATCAGCCCCGTGCCGCTCAGCCACGGGGAAGTCCTTGAGGCCGGCGAGGCCGCCGGCCCGCGGATTTCCAAGCTGCTGGCAGACATCATCGCCAAGCTCTGATCCTGGTTCTGGGCTAGGCCCCGCAACAGGTCCTGGAACACCCGGCCGCGGTTATTCCGCAGCCAGGTAGTCCAGGACCTTTGCCTTGTCCGCCGGGAACCGCCGCTCCATCGAGTCCGCGATCCCGGCGATGCTCTGGCGCGCCAGCGCCTGCCGCCAGGCGAGTTCGGCCTGGCGCATGGTCTGGGAAATCAGGCACGTCCGCGCGAAGTTCTCCTGCCGGTCCGGTTCCGGAACATTTCCGAGGATCGCCTCGCACCGGAACGCCGGGTCCTGGCCCTCGAGCGCCAGCACGATGTCCAGCACGGTGATGTTTTCGGGCCGGCGTGCCAAGAGAAAGCCGCCGCGGGGACCCGACACCGAGTCCAGGACGCCGGCCCGGACCAGCGACTGAAACTGCTTGTTGAGATAGGCCGCCGGGAGTTTGTAGAACTCCGCCAGCCGGGCGCTGTTCACCGGCTCACCGGGCGGTGTCCAGGCCATGTTGACGCAACTGTGCACGGCCCATTCGACACCACGGCCCATCTTCATATTCCAGACGTTACGTGTCCGGAAATTTGGGTGTCAAGGTCCCGCGAAAGGCCGCGAGATCGAACTGAAACCCGAACTCTCGATTGTCTGGGCAGGAATCGCCCACGATTGGCGATAGTTTGGTTCCATGACGTCTTCTGATGCCGAACTCGCCCGCCTCCTGAGCGATGCCCGCGATTGGGCAAGCCAGGACCCGGACCCCGCCACCGCCGCCGCCCTCTCCGAACTGGTCCGCCTCACCGACGGGGGCGTCGCCGCGGCCCGCCAGGAACTGGCCGACAGCTTCAGCGGCACCCTGCAGTTCGGCACCGCTGGACTGCGGGCAGCCCTCGGCCCGGGTCCGAACCGGATGAACCGCGTGGTGGTCCGCCGCGCCGCCGCCGGCTTCACCGCCTTCCTCACCAACGCGGTCGGGCAAGCCTCCCCCGGCACCCGGCCGCGCGCCGTCGTCGGCTATGACGCCCGTTACAACTCCGACATTTTCGCCGAGGAAACAGCGGCGATCCTCACCGCGGCGGGGGTTGAGACCTTCCTGATGCCGGCAGCGCTGCCCACTCCGCTGCTCGCCTACGCGGTGCGGGCGCTGGACTGCGACGGCGGCGTCATGGTTACCGCCAGCCACAACCCGCCGCAGGACAACGGCTACAAGGTGTACCTCGGCCGTCACGCGGTGGAGGAAAGCGGGCGCGGCGCCCAGATCGTGGCACCCTACGACGCCCTGATAGCGGCGAAGATCGACGCCGTCGGCGCCCTGGACTCGATCGTTCTGGCCGCGGACGGGTGGACCGTGTTGGAGCCCTCGATCGCGGCCGACTACCAGCGCGCCGTCGCGGCCCTGGCAGTCCCTGCGCACTTCCCGGCCCGCGGGCTGAAGATCGTCCTGACCCCCATGCACGGTGTGGGCGGGGAAACGGCCGTCGCGGTGCTGAACGCCGCCGGATTCGACGATGTCACGCTCGTCACCGAGCAGGCGCAGCCAGATCCGGACTTCCCCACGGTGAACTTCCCGAACCCGGAGGAGCCCGGGGCGCTGGATCTTGCCCTCGAGGCGGCGACGCGGGAGGACGCCGACATCGTGATCGCCAACGATCCCGACGCCGACCGGGCAGCGGTGGCGGCGAAGGATCCTGATACCGGCGCGTGGCGCATGCTGCGCGGCGACGAGGTAGGCGCATTGCTCGGTGCCCACGTCGTGGCGCGGCAGGCCGCCAGTGGCGAAGCACCGGCCGGCGTGTTCGCCAACTCGATCGTGTCCTCCCGGCTGCTGGCGCGGATCGCGGCCGCGGCAGGCTACGCGCACGAGGAAACCCTGACTGGTTTCAAGTGGATTGCCCGGGTGCCGGGGCTGGTCTACGGCTACGAGGAGGCGCTGGGCTACTGTGTTGCCCCGTCGCTGGTGCGCGACAAGGACGGCATTTCGGCCGCGGTCCTCATTGCCGAACTCGCGGCGGCCGCAAAGGCCGGGGGCAAGACGATCTTTGACACCCTGGACGAGCTGTACCTGGTGCACGGGCTGCACGCGAGCGACCAGCTCAGCATCCGGGTGGCGGACCTCGGCCTGCTGGACGCGATGATGAACCGGCTGCGCGTGAGCCCGCCGGAATCGTTCGGCGGTTCCGGCGTCGAGGCCGTCACGGACCTTGCCGAGGGCAGCGAACTCCTCCCGCCCACCGAGGGCCTGCTGTACCTGACCCGGGACCTCAGCCGTGTGATCATCCGTCCCAGCGGCACGGAACCGAAGCTCAAGTGCTACCTGGAAGTCATCCGCAGTGTCGGCTCGGCCGCCGAGCTTCCGGCAGCCCGGGACGAGGCCCGCACGGCCCTGGACGGCGTCCTTGCGGACGTCCGCGAGGCACTGGGCCTCTAGAGCTGCACCTCAATGTACCCGCCCACAATCCGGGTACCGAAGGTAGCGAGGCGGAGTTCCGGGCTGCCGAGGCATTCTCCGGTGCCGAGGTCGTAGACCTCCTTGTGCAACGGCGATGCCACCGTGGGCCGGTCCCCGCGGGACCCGGTGATGCCGCGTGCCATGACGTTCGCCCCGGTGGCCGGGTCCTCCTGCGCGACGGCGAAAACCTCACCGGACAGGGTGCGGAACACGGCCACCTGGCGGCCCGCAATCAGTGCCGCCTCGCCCCAGGCGGGTTCCAGGTCCGCCACGGCGCACACCCGGTGCCAGCCGGCTGCGGCTCCAGTAATTTGGTCCTCAACGTCGTGTACGGCGGTTTCAAGTACGGCGGTCATCCCGGCCCCTCTCTGATACATCCCTTATGGGCTCAACCGCTGCTGCGGCCACATATTCAAGCTAGGCGCGCGGTGTTTCATCCGGACGCGCCGGATGTGTCCGGCGCGTAAAAGAGAGCTCACACGGCGGGAAATGCATTCGTGATGCAGAAGTTAAGATCACGAAACATAAGGGAAACTGAAGCGAAATTACGGTTGCCTAGTCTGGGACGACAAGCTGCAGAGCACCGTCTGCGGCCCATGCGAAAGGCCCACCGTGACCGGACACCCCTCAAGCCACCCGAACCAGGGCGCAACCAGCGCCGCCCCGCGCCGTATTGTGGTGGCCGGCGGCGGCCCCGCGGCGCACCGGTTCGCCGATGCCATGCACGCCCGCGGACTCGATGGCTGGCACGTTACCGTCCTCACCGAGGAAGCCCACCTCCCCTATGACCGCGTCGCGCTGAGCAAGGCACTCACCGACAGCGACGTCGACCTCACCCTGGGCAGCGCTTCCATGTGGGACCACACGGCCCTGAACCTCAAGACCGGCGAGCGCGTCACCAGCATCGACGCCGCCGGCAAGTCCGTCCAGACCGCGGCGGGAACCGTCTATCCGTATGACGAGCTGGTGGTCGCGACGGGCTCGGACGCTGCCCGTCTGCCCATCCCGGGCGCCGAACTCACCCATGTGTACCGCACCCTTGAGGACGTCTGGTCCATCAACAAGGCCATCGCGGACCTCACCGCGAAGCTGGGCCGGAAGGTCAACGCGGTCACCATCGGCGGCGGTCTGCTGGGTCTGGAATCAGCCGCCGGCACCGAACAGCTCGGCGCCACTCCGATCGTCATCAACGGCTCGCCGTGGCTCATGAACACCCAGCTGGACGAGGGTGCCGGGCAGGCGCTCGGCCGGCTGATCGAGGCCAAGGGCTTCACCGTCCACGGCGGGGTGTTCCCCTCCGAGGTCCTCTCCGACGACGACGGCCAGGTCACCGGCGTCCTCATGGCCGACGGCCGGATCATCGACGCCGACATCGTGATCGTCGCGATCGGCGTGCGGCCCCGCGACGAGCTGTTCCGGGCCGCAGAGGGCGCACCGCAGCAGTTCCAGCTCGGCCAGCGCGGCGGCGTCGTCATCTCCGACGACTGCTCAACGGAGGTTCCCGGCATCTGGGCAATCGGCGAGGTCGCCAACTTCGGCGGCATGTGCCTGGGCCTCGTGGCCCCGGCCAACACGATGGCCGAAATCGTCGCCGACCGGCTGCACGGCGGCGACGCGACCTTCCCCGGCTTCGACACCGCCACCAAGCTCAAGCTCTCCGGCGTCGACGTCGCCAGCTTCGGTGACGCTTTCGCCCGCACCGAACACGCGCTCGAGATCGTCTACGCCGACCCCGCCCGCGGCGTCTACCAGAAGATCGTCACCACCGACGATGCCAAGACCCTGCTCGGCGGCATCTTCGTCGGCGACGCCTCGCCCTACACCTCCCTGCGCCCCATGCTGGGCCGCGAACTGGCCGCCGAACCCGGCGCCTACCTCACCGCGGCCGGCGGCGGCGACGCCCCGGAGACGGAACTGCCGGATGACGCCATCCTGTGTTCCTGCAACAACGTCTCGGCCGGAACCATCCGTGACACCGTCAACGGCTGCGGGGCCTGCGACGGCAACGCGCCGGTCCGGGAACTCGGCGAGCTCAAGGGCTGCACCCGCGCCGGCACCAGCTGCGGTTCCTGCGTGCCGATGCTCAAGAAGCTGCTCGAAACCGAACTGACCAAGTCCGGCGTCGAGGTCTCCAAGGCCCTGTGCGAACACATCGAGCTCTCCCGCCAGGAACTCTTCGACGCCATCCGGGTCCTGGAGCTGACCTCCTTCGAGGAGATCATGGCCAAGTACGGCACCGGCGCCGGCTGCGATATCTGCAAGCCGACCATCGCCAACATCCTCGCCAGCCAGAACAGCGCCTACGTCCTGGACGCCGGCCGCGGCACCCTGCAGGACACCAACGACCGCGCCCTGGCCAACATGCAGAAGGACGGCACCTACTCGGTGGTCCCGCGGATCGCCGGCGGCGAGATCACCCCGAAGAAACTCGGCGTGATCGCCGCTGTCGCCGAGCAGTACGGCCTCTACACCAAGATCACCGGCGGGCAGCGGATCGACATGTTCGGCGCCCGGCTGGAGCAGCTGCCCGAAATCTGGAAGGTCCTGGTCGATGCCGGCTTCGAATCCGGCCAGGCCTACGGCAAGAGCCTGCGCACGGTGAAGTCCTGCGTCGGCTCCACCTGGTGCCGCTTCGGGGTCCAGGATTCGGTGGCCATGGCCATCGCGCTCGAGCTGCGCTACCGCGGCCTCCGCAGCCCGCACAAACTGAAGATGGGCGTCTCCGGCTGCGCCCGCGAATGTGCGGAAGCCCGGGGCAAGGACGTCGGCGTCATCGCCACCGCCGACGGCTGGAACCTGTACGTCGGCGGCAACGGCGGCGCCACCCCGGCGCACGCCCAGCTGCTGGCCAAGGACCTCGACGACGAAACCCTGATCAGGTACATCGACCGCTACTTCATGTACTACATCCGCACGGCCGACCGGCTGCAGCGCACCGCGCGCTGGCAGGAAGAGCTCGACGGCGGCATCAAGCACGTCGAGGACGTGGTGGTGCACGACACTCTGGGCATTGCCGCGGACCTCGAAGCCGCCATGGCCAAGCACGTTGACACGTACGTCGACGAATGGGCCGACACCCTGAAGGATCCCGAGCGCCTGCGCCGCTTCCGCTCCTTCGTCAACGCCCCGGACCAGAAAGACGATTCGATCACCTTCGTCTCCGACGAGCGCGGCCAGATGCGCCCCGCGACTGCGGAGGAGAAGGCGCGGGCCGGGCAGCAGCCGGTCCTGATCGGGGCTTCCATTCCGGTCCGAGCCACCACCCCGGGACAGCCTGACGAGAACGAGGTATAGCCATGCAGCTCACCATTGACCTCACCGGACGCGAAGTCCTGGTCACGGGCGCGGACCACGCCGCACGTCAGGCCGTGCGGCGCTATGAGGCGGCCGGCGCCGTCGTGCTCCGCCTCAGCACCCCGCAGGGCACCGGCATTGACGGCCCGCTGCCCGAGCGCCCGTTCCTGGTGGCGGCGGTCGACGACGGCCAGCCGGGCTGGGAGGCCCTCCTGGGCCGGTGCCGCGCCACCGGCATCCCGGTCGCGGCCGAGCCCCCGGCCGGCCCGGCGGGCCACGTCACGTTAGTCGGCGGCGGACCCGGGACCACCGAGCTGCTCACGGTCGCCGCCGTCGCCGCCCTGCGCGATGCCGACGTCGTCTTCTACGACCGGCTCGCCCCGTACCAGGACCTGCCGTCCCTGACCTCGGCTGAGCTCGTGGATGTGGGCAAGAAGCCCGGCCACCACAAGGTCAGCCAGGCCGACATCGAAAAGCTCATGGTGGAAAGCGCGCTGGCCGGCAACAACGTGGTCCGCCTCAAGGGCGGGGACCCCTATGTGTTCGGCCGCGGCGGCGAGGAAGTCGCGTCCTGCGTCGCGGCCGGGGTTCCGGTCCGCGTCATCTCCGGAGTCACCAGCGCCATCTCGGTTCCGGCCGCCGCCGGCATCCCGGTCACGCACCGCGAAGTCAGCCACATGTTCACCGTGGTCTCCGGCCATGCCCCGCTGACCGAGAACGAACTGACGCACCTCGCCGGGCTCGGCGGAACCATTGTGGTCCTGATGGGCATCGGCACCCTGCACCACCTCGCAGCCGGACTCCGCCGGGCCGGAATGCGGGCCGACATGCCGATGGCTGTCGTCGAACGCGGCTACCGCCCCGGCCAGCGCACCACGATCGCCGAGCTGGGCACCATCACCTCCGCAGCCGCTGGCTGCAGCAACCCCGCCGTCCTGGTGATCGGGGACGTTGTCCGGGTGGCCGAAGCCAACCGGGGCTGTGCCGGGGCCACGGCAGAGCTCGACCGTCTGGCCGCATCACTGATGGAGGCGTAAGGATTCCCATGAGCGCATTGAACGCCGTCGCCGCAGCCCTCCCGGAGCCCGGCGCACCGTTGTCCCCCTTGAACCCCGTCCTAGCCTCCGCACTGACCGCCGGCGGCCCCGCCGGCGCCCCCGCGCCGGAACCCGCCGAGGACGCGACCGACCGGGACCTCCCCCTGGACGGCTTCCGGATCGGCGTCACCTCGCACCGCCGTTCGCAGGACCTCATTGAGGCCCTGGAACGCCGCGGTGCCGAGGTGCTTCACGCCCCGGCACTGAAAATCGCCCCGGTCCGGGAGGACCAGAGCCTGATCGAGGACACCCGGGCGATCATCGCCGCCCGGCCCGATCTTTGCATCGCGACCACCGCCTACGGCATGCGCCGCTGGTGCGAGGCCGCGGACACGTTTGGCATTGGCGACCAGCTGTTGGAGACCCTCTCCGCCACCCGGATGTTCGTCCGCGGGCCCAAAGCCCGCGGCGCCGTGCGCGCCGCCGGGCTCGCCGACGTCGGAATCAGCAGCGACGAAACCACGTCCACGCTCGTGGACATGCTCCTGGCCGAGGGTGTGCGCGGCAAGACAGTCGCGGTGCAGCTGCACGGCTACACCGATGTCCGCCAGCTCGAGCGCCTGCGCATGTCCGGCGCCACCGTCCTGACGGTCACCCCGTACCGCTGGGTCAAGCCCGACGGCGCCGACCGGCTGCCCAAGCTGATCGAAGCCGTGTGCAGCGGCAACCTGGATGTCCTGACCTTCACCAGCGCGCCTGCCGTGGACGCCATGTGGAGCACGGCCCACGAGATGGGCGTTTACAAACAGCTCGTGGAGAGCCTGAAGACCACTGTGGCGACCGCCGTCGTCGGGCCCATCACGGCGCAGCCGCTGCTCGATGCCGGGCTGCACCCGCTGATCCCGGAACGGTTCCGGATGGGCGCCCTGATCCGGCTGGTCTGCGAGCACCTCGCGCTCAACCACGTCCGCCGGCTCGACACCGTTTCCGGCAGGGTGGAGCTGCGCGGCCGCTCGCTGCGCATCAACGGCGAGCCGGTCGAGATGGCGCCCGCACCGCTGTTGCTGCTGCGCGCGCTCATCGGCGCCGGCGGGGCTGTGCTCTCCCGCGAGGCGCTCTCGGACCTGCTGGAGCTGCGCGGTTCCGTGCATGCCCTGGACATGACCGTCAGCCGGCTGCGGTCCGCGCTGCCGGACACCCGGCTGGTGGAAACCGTGGTGAAACGCGGCTACCGGATCAGGGTCTAACCCAACGCGGAGTGCCGGCCTTCGCGACGGTGTGACCCACGGCATTACCGGCCGGTAAATACTGGCGAACGGGCAGGGCAGAAGCGGCAACACCCGGGAAACACCCCGGAAAAATCGGACGCCTACGCTGGGGTTCATCAAGCACACCGGCCACACGATGGCCACCCAGCGAAAGGGCCAGCACATGTCCGCTCCGGAAATGTCTCCCATCTCCACTTCTTCCCTGACAGGCGCTTCGGCTGCCGCCTCCACCACGGCCGCCCGGCCCAGGATCGTCATCGCCGGCGCCGGCCGGGCCGCCCAGGCGCTCGTCCGGCAGCTCACCCGGACCCCGTTCGCCGGCGCCATCACGGTCCTCAGCAACCGGGACGACGCCCCCGAGGAATTGCTGGAGCTCGCCGTCCTGCCCCAGGTATCCGTTCGCTTCGGCCAGCCGGCCAGCTATGTCGACGCGGAAAACCGCCGCGTGACCACCGCCGACGGCATGGAGTTCGACTACGACGAGCTCGTCGTCGCCACCGGGTCCGCCCCCGCCGAGGCACCGGTGGAAGGTGCCGCCCGCTGCCTGAGCTATTCCACGATCGACGACGCCGCCGGGCTGGGCGAGGCCGTCAAGGACGTCACCCGGGTCCTGGGCCGCCGCCCCCTGGGCATCCTGGTCGGCACGGGTTCGGCCGCCGGCCAGGCGGAGGCCGTGCTCCGGTCCCGCGGCGTCCGCCCGGTCCGCACGACCGTGCGTCCCGCCGCCGTGGTTCCCACCGCCGCCGGGTCCGCCCTGCCTGCGTCGGGCATCGTCTTCGAGGACGGCTCCAGCATGAACGGTGACCTCGTGATCCTCGCCGAGGAGCGCATCGCCCGCGACGAGCTGGCCGCCACGGCCGGGCTCGCCACCGCTGCCGGCGGCGGGATCGTCATCGGCCAGGACTTCCGCACCTCCGTGCCGGGCATCTGGGCGATCGGTGACGCGGCAGCCTACGACGGCGTCCGGCTGGGGCTGCTCGTGGCCTCCGGTTCCGCGGCGTCGGTGTGCGCTTCCCAGTTGCTTCAGGCCGCCATGGGCCGGCCCCTGGCGGCCGCCGCCTGACGTGCCCGGGAGGCCCGGCCGGGGGCATCCGCCGTGCACATTCCTATGGCAAGATGGTTCCCTGATAAGCCGCGCACCACGCGGCGCCGCCAGGGCCCGCAGGCCCACAAGGCCCGGGAAGGGACCGCCGCGTCCCAGGCCCGCCACGAAAGGGACCACCATGAGCCAAGAAGCCGCCACCGGGGGAACGCCCAACATCGCCTCCTACATCGACCACACCCTGCTCAAACCGGAGGCCAGCGAGGCGGAGATCCTCAAGGTCTGCGCCGAGGCGGCGGAGTACCACTTCAAGTCGGTCTGCGTGAACCCGGTCTGGGTCAAGACCGTCAAGAAAGCGCTCAAGGGATCCGGCGTCCTGACGTGCTCCGTGGTGGGATTCCCGCTGGGCGCCACGCCGAGCGACGTCAAGGCCTTCGAGGCCCGCGGCGCGGTCCTGGACGGTGCCGAAGAAGTGGACATGGTCATCAACATCGCCGCGGCCCGTGCCAATGACAAGGGCGCGCTGGTGGACGACATCGCCGCCGTCGCGGCCGCCGTGCACGAGGGCGGAGCCATCCTGAAGGTCATCATCGAAACGGCGCTGCTGGGCGATGACCAGAAGGTGCTCGCCTGCGAGGCCGCGGTGGAAGCCGGGGCGGACTTCGTGAAGACCTCCACGGGTTTTAACGGCGGCGGGGCCACTGCCGAGGACGTCGCTCTCATGCGCCGCACCGTCGGCCCGGACCTGGGTGTCAAGGCCTCCGGCGGCGTGCGTTCCCTGGCCGATGCTCAGGCTATGATTGCTGCAGGTGCAACACGTATTGGCGCCAGCTCCGGTATCGCGATCGTCAAGGGTGAACAGGGTTCGTCCGCGTACTGACCGTGCCGGCACCGCCCACAGTTTTGAGCCCCCCGGGGCCGAGGAGGAACGAATGTCCAGCAACACCACCCCGCAGACCGAGAACAGCCTCGGCTCGACCATCGTCATCTTTGCCGCGATGATGGTCCTGTTCCTCGGTGCGATCTACTCGCTGTCCTTCCTGACGCTGGAAAACACCTGGCCAATGGCCGTCTGCCTGATTCTCTTCGCCGCCGCGTTCTGGATCCCGCAGACCCTGCTGGGCCGCTCGGATTCGGCCGGCGAAAACTAGGCCACTCCTGACCCGTAAATGACAGAAGCTCCGGTTTATCCGGAGCTTCTGTCATTTAACCGGTGGCAGTCCTAGCCGGGCACCAGCGCGAACAGGCCTTTGACCAGCCCCGTGCCGAGCGCCAGGGCCGCGGGGAAGTGCGCTTTGGCCACCGCCAGGCCGGCGCCAAACATCCCCACCATGGCGTAGCCGCTCACCGGGATCAGGACGAACCATTCCCGCCGCGAACCCGCCCGGCCCAGCAGCGGAATGGAGAACGCCCCGTTGGCCCTCCAGATGTTCTTCAGCAGCGGCAATTTCCGCAGGACCTTGGGCGGCTTGATCACCAGGGGCCAGAGCAGCGGCACTCCCCCGGTGGTGATCATGTCCCCCACAATGTGCACCAGCACCCCGGTAAGCATCGAAACCGGCAGCCAGGTCCACTGGTGCGGCGCGAACCACGTCACGAGTCCGGCCATGAGCAGCCCGACGATCCAGTTGCTGATCCAGCCGAATTTCGGGAAGAGTTTCAGTGCCTTCGCGGCGATGTTGATCATGAACATGCACAACAGGCCAGCCCCGACGGACAGCAGACCCCACTGGGTCTGCACCTGCCACTGCCCGGCGATCGTGGCCAGCAGCACGAAGAACGCCGCGCCCAGCACCGAATGAGTGCCCTGCCGGTGGCCCCCGCTGGCGTTCTCAATGCCGCGCGCCACCAGGTTGGACAGCGGCGGCAGCGCGTGCGCCACCGTGCTGGCGCGGTGGTCCCAGTCGCAGACCAGCGCGGTCCCCGCCGTCGCCATCGCGCCGATCACGATTCCGGTGGGATCCAGCGGGTACCAGCCGAGCGCATACGGGCCGGTCGAGGCAATGGCTACCCACGCCGCGGCTCCCGACGCGGCGTGATGTCCTCCCATCATTCTTTTATTTCACCGCCGGTGTGGCAGAGACAGGGGCGTCGGAGAAGATGTTGCGGATCACGCCGTTGGCCCACTCCAGGATCTCGGCGTCCTGCAGGTCCCGGCCGCCGATCCTGGCGGTCTTAGGTTTCGGTACGAGCACGGCGTCCAGGGCCGGCTTCGCCTGCGCGCCCGGGTACATCCGGGTCAGGCGCATGAGCTTGGACTCGGGCAGCTGCGCCGGGGAGAACTTGATGAAGTTGCCCTGCAGCGCGACGTCGGACAATCCGGCCTCGCGGGCGCCCACCCGGAACCGGGCGACCTCGATCAGGTTGGTGGCCGGCAGTGGCAGTTCGCCGTAGCGGTCCACGAGTTCCGCGAGGACCTCCTCGATCGCCTCGTAGGTGATGGCGCTGGCGAGTTTGCGGTAAGCCTCCAGGCGCAGCCGTTCGCCCGGCACGTAGTCGTGCGGCAGGTGCGCGTTGACCGGCAGTTCGATCTTCATTTCGGCGGCCTTCTCCTCCGCCTCGCCCCGGTATTCGGCCACGGCCTCGCCGACCAGCCGGATGTAGAGGTCGAAGCCGACGCCCTGGATGTGGCCGGACTGCTCGCCGCCGAGCAAGTTGCCGGCGCCGCGGATCTCCAGGTCCTTCATGGCCAACTGCATGCCGGCGCCGAGCTCGTTGTGCGTCGCGACGGCCTTGAGCCGTTCCAGCGCCACCTCGCCCAGCGGCTTTTCCGAAGGGTAGAGGAAGTAGGCGTAGGCGCGTTCACGGCCTCGTCCTACACGTCCGCGCAGCTGGTGCAGCTGGGAGAGGCCGTACTTGTCCGCGCCGTCCACGATCAGGGTGTTGGCGTTGGAGATGTCCAGGCCGGTCTCGATGATGGTGGTGCAAACCAGGACGTCGAAGCGCTTTTCCCAGAAGTCCACGATGATCTGTTCCAGCCGGCTCTCGGACATCTGCCCGTGCGCCACCTCCACCCGGGCCTCCGGGACAAGTTCGCGGATCTTCGCCGCGGTGCGGTCGATCGTAGACACCCGGTTGTGGACGAAGAACACCTGGCCTTCGCGCATCAGCTCACGGCGGATCGCGGCGGAAGTCTGCTTGTCCGTGTACGGGCCCACGTACGTCAGAACGGGGTGCCGTTCCTCCGGCGGGGTGGCCAGGGTGGAGGTTTCGCGGATGCCGGTCAGGGACATTTCCAGGGTGCGCGGAATCGGGGTGGCGCTCATGGCCAGGACGTCGACGTTGGTGCGCATCTTCTTCAGCGCTTCCTTGTGTTCGACGCCGAAACGCTGCTCCTCGTCCACGATCACCAGGCCGAGGTCCTTGAAGCCGAAGTCCTTGGACAGCAGCCGGTGCGTGCCGATCACGACGTCCACGGAACCGGCCTTGACGCCGTCGGCGGTTTCCTTGGCCTCCTTGCCGGTCTGGAAGCGGGACAGCGGCTTGACGACGAGGGGGAAGCCGGAAAACCGTTCGGTGAACGTCTCGTAGTGCTGCTGGGCGAGCAGCGTGGTGGGCACCAGCACGGCGACCTGCTTGCCGTCCTGGACCGCCTTAAACGCGGCCCGGACAGCGATCTCTGTCTTGCCGTAGCCGACGTCGCCCGAGATCAACCGGTCCATCGGGATCTCCCGCTCCATGTCGGCCTTGACCTCGTTGATGGTGGTCAGCTGGTCCGGGGTCTCCACGTATGGGAAGGCCTCCTCCAGTTCCCGCTGCCACGGGGTGTCCGGGCCGAAGGCGTAGCCGCGGGAGGCCATCCGGGCCGAGTACAGCCGGATCAGCTCGCCGGCGATCTCCTTGACCGCCTTGCGGGCCTTGGACTTTGTGCTCGCCCAGTCCGCGCCGCCCATCTTGCTCAGCGCCGGAGTGTCGCCGCCCACGTACCGGGTGACCTGGTCCAGCTGGTCGGTGGGCACGAAGAGCCGGTCGCCCGGGGCCCCGCGCTTGGACGGGGCGTACTCCAGAACCAGGTATTCGCGCATGCCCTCGCCGCCACCGGCAACCTTGCGCTGGATCAGTTCCACGAACCGTCCGATGCCGTGCTGTTCGTGCACCACAGAGTCCCCGGCCACGAGCTGCAGCGGATCCACGGCATTCCGCCGCTTGGACGGCATCCGGCGCATGTCCTTCGTGGAACCGGCCGAGGTCCGGCCCAGCAGGTCGGCCTCGGTCAGCAGCGCCAGCTTGAGCGGATCCAGGACAAAACCGCGGCCGACGGCGGCGGTGGTCACCTCGATCAGCCCGGCCTGCGGATCGGCCTCGAGCGTGTCCACCCGCGCGCACGGGATGTCGTTGTCGTGGAAGAGTTCGGCGAGGCGCTGCGCCGGGCCCGGGCCCTCGGTGACCACGACGATCCGCCACTGGTCCCGGACGCGGGAGCCGATGAAGTCCATCATTTCCGCCACGTCGCCCTGGTAGCCGCGGGGTTCCCGGGCGTGCAGGTTCAGCACGTCGACGTCGGGCAGCAGCTCCTCGTCGCTGGCCAGTGATGTGATGGACCACCAGGAGACGCCGTGCTCGAGGGCGGCGGTGCGGGTTTCGGTCAGCGAACGGAAGCTGGCCGAGTGCAGGGCAACGGATGCCGCGGAAGTTAAATCGAGGGGTGCGGTGCCGCCGTCGGACGCCGTGGACCAGGCGGCCTCGAGGAATTCCTCGTTCGTGGCGGCGAGGTCGTGGGCCCGGGTGCGGACCTTCTCCGGCTCGATCACCACCGCGATGGAACCCGCCGGGAGCTGGTCCAGGAACGGCACCATGGCGTCCACCAGCACGGGGGCCAGCGATTCCATGCCCTCGACGGCGATGCCGCCGGCGATTTTCTCCAGCATGTCCGCGGCGGCCGGGAGCTGGGACTTCAGGGTGGCGGCGCGGGACATGACGGAGGGTGTGATCAGGATTTCGCGGCACGGCGGGGCATGGAGTTCGGTGGGATGGTGCAGGCCGGGTGCGGTCAGCGAGCGCTGGTCGGCGACGGCGAACCAGCGCATCTGGTCCACCTCGTCACCAAAGAACTCGACCCGGATGGGGTGGTCCTCGGTGGGCGGGAAGACGTCCAGCATGCCGCCGCGGACGGCGAATTCGCCGCGGCGGGTCACCATGTCCACCCGGGCGTACGCGGCGTCGGCCAGGCTCTTGACGACACCGCTGAAGGGGGCCTCCTGGCCGACTTTCAAGGTCACCGGAACCAGTTCGCCGAGGCCGGCGACGATCGGCTGCACGACGGCGCGGACGGGGGCCACCACCACGCGCAGCGCACCGGCGGTGGCCGATTCGGGGTGCGCGAGCCGCCGCAGCACAGACAGCCGCCGGCCCACGGTGTCCGAGCGCGGGGAGAGCCGCTCATGCGGCAGCGTCTCCCAGCTGGGGAACTCCGCGATCGTCTCGGCCGGCAGGAAGGCGCGCAAGGCCTCGGTCAGGTCCTCGGCCTCGCGGCCGGTCGCGGTGACGGCCAGGACCACGGGCACTCCCCGGCCAGCCCCTGCAGAGCCGGTTTCGTTTCCCGCCAGGGCCGCGAGTCCGTCCGCCATTTCCGCGAGCAGCGTGGACCGCATTCCGGCCGGGGCACTGATCTGGTAATCCTCGCTGCGGGCCGCGAACCCGCGGGCGGCCTCGGCCTGGATCCGGGCGTAGTTCCGGTCTTCGGCGAGGACACGGCGCAAACCGGTGAGAGAGGGGCCGTTGAGGCTCATAGCTGTTGCTCCTGATGGGATCACGGGGTGCAGGCAACACGAATAGCCGAAATTCGCGAGAATCCCGGGCCCTCCAAGCCTACCGCGGAGCCTCGGGGCCCGCCGACGGGCCCGGCCGGCGGGACCTGCCCGGGGCGCCGCCGACGGGGCTAGGCTGGCTTCAGGAGCGGGCGGCCCATCCAACGCGGGCCGCGCACCGAATGGCTTGGTAGGCCACCCGCCAACTGCTGGCAGACAAGGAGTCACCATGAACGCCACAACCGCAACCCCCGAACCCGCTGGAACTCCTGTTCCAGCCCCGCAGGCAGCCACCGCAAAGGCCGCATCCCCTAAGACCGTGCTCGTCACCGGGGCCACCGGCTACATCGGCGGCCGGCTTGTCCCCCGGCTCCTGGAAGCCGGGCACAGGGTCAAAGTCGTGGTCCGCACCCCGGCCAAGATCGCCGGCGTGCCCTGGCTGGACGACGTCGAGGTGATCCACAGCAGCCTCGACGACGGGGACGCCCTGCAGGCGGCGCTCGACGGCGTCGACGTCCTGTACTACCTGGTCCATTCCATGGCGGCCGGGGCCGGGTTCGAGGCCAAGGAAAAGACGATGGCCGGGACGGCCGCCCGGGCCGCGGCCGCCGCCGGAGTGGACAGGATCGTCTACCTCGGCGGCCTGCACCCGGCCGGGGCTGAACTGTCCACTCACATGCGCTCCCGCGAGGCGGTGGGGAAGGTGTTCCTGGACAGCCCGGTGGACGCGTTGGTGTTCCAGGCCGGCGTCGTGATCGGCTCGGGCTCGGCGTCGTTCGAAATGATCCGGCATTTGTCCGAGACGCTGCCGCTGATGCCCGCCCCGAGCTGGGTGCGCAACAAGATCGAGGCGATCGCGGTCCGTGACGTCCTGTACTACCTCGTGGCGGCGGCGTCGCTGGAAGGACCCATCAACCGGACCTTCGACATCGGCTGCCGTCAGGTGCTCAGTTACGCCGGAATGATGCAGGAATACGCCGCCGAGGCCCGCCTGCCGCACCGGGTGGTGCTGGCGCTGCCGGTGCCGGCCCCCAAACTGGCCGGTCTGTGGGTGGCACTGACCACCCCCATCCCGCTCTCCATGTCCCTGCCGCTCGTCGAATCACTCCAGCACGACGCCGTCGCCGCCGAACACGACATCGACGCGTACATCCCTGCGCCGGAGGGCGGCCTGACCCCCTACCGGCGGGCCGTGGCCCTCGCCCTGGGCAAGGAACGCGACGGCCAGGTGGAGACCACGTGGGCCAGCGCCGGCGTCGACGCCGATCCCCTGCCGAGCGACCCGGACTGGTCCGGCCACGCCGTGTACGTGGACGAGCGCAGCTTCCAAAGCGATGTGGACCCCAAATATGTGTGGACCATCATCGAAGGAATCGGCGGCCGGAACGGCTGGTACTCCCTGCCACTGGCCTGGCAGGTGCGCGGCTGGCTGGACAAGCTCACCGGCGGGGCGGGGCTGCTGCGCGGCCGCCGGCACCCGCACCTGCTGGCCGAGGGCGAGGTGGTGGACTGGTGGCGGGTCGAGCGGATCGACCGTGGCCGGTTGCTGCGGCTGCGGGCCGAAATGCGGGCCCCGGGCCGGGCCTGGCTCGAACTTTCGGTGGAGCCGGAGGGGACGGGCAGCCGCTACCGCCAGCGCGCCATCTTCTTCCCCAAGGGCCTGAGCGGCCGCCTCTACTGGCTCGCAGTGCTGCCGTTCCACAGCGTCATCTTTCCCGCCATGTCGCGGAATATCACGGCCGCCGCCCGGGATCTGGAAAACCTCGAATCGGAGCCAGCCCGCCACACCACGTAGGATGTTGGAGCCCGAAACGTCCACTTCCACATCATGGAGGACCCCCTATGGCCCTGAGTGCATCCACCACCGTTCCGCACAGCGTCGACCGCGTCACCGCGGTTTTCGTCAATGAAGACTTCCTGCGCCACACGAGCGAACTCGTCGGCGGCACCCTGGAATCCTTCGCCATCGACGGTGACACCGCCGGCGCTTTCAACACCACCACCGTGCGGACCATCCCCACCACCCGGATGCCCGACATTGCCCGGAAATTTGTTGGCGAAAGTCTGAAGGTGACCCAGCTGGAGGCCTGGGAGGCCCCCGCCGCCGACGGCTCCCGGCAGAGCAAGATCTCCCTGAAGGTCTCCGGCGCCCCGCTGGACGTGAAGGCTGTCCAGCGTCTCGTGTCCGACGGCGGCAACACCCGGATCGAGCTCGAGGGCGACGTGACCTCCTCGGTGCCGTTCCTTGGCGGCAAGATCGCCGACGCCGCAGAACCGATGGTCGGCAAGGCCCTGAACCTGCAGTCCCAGCAGGCCCAGGCCTGGCTCGAAAGCCACTGACACCGTGGAACTGCCCGCGGTCCTCGCCGTCGTCCTGATCGTCGCCGGCGTCTGGTCCCTGATTGTCTGGCCGCAGTTCCTGCGCCGGGTCATGAAGGATCCGCGTGCCCGTGACGCCAACGGCAAGGCCACGCGCTTCCTGACCGTCCATGTGGTCCTGGTCAGCATCTCCATGCTGCTCGGGGCCGCGACGGCGGCGATTGGCGTGGCCGGGCTGCTCAGCTAGCATCCGGCACACCGGCGGCGGCACGCGCACACTGCGCCTGCCGCCGCCGGCCCGCTTGAATCAGCAAAAAGGTGGACCGCTGAAAGGGGACGCCAGTTGCTACCCCGCTGCGTCGCCATCTGGGGCCTGTGCGCCTGTGTTCCGGTCCTCGGCCTGATTGCCTTCTGGCCGGTGCCCGTTGACCGGGGCGCGGCCACTTACCTCATGCGGTGGCTCCGGCAGCTGCACAGCTGGGGCGTTCCTCCCTGGTTCGACTACGGGGTGGTGGAATTTTCCTCGAACGTGATCCTGTTTGTTCCGCTGGGCGCCCTGGTCGCCATCATCCTGGGCTTGCGGCTCTGGTGGGGCGGGGCCGTTGCCGGGTTCATCCTCGCCGTCGTGATCGAACTCGGCCAGATGGCGTTCCTGCCGGCGCGCTTTCCGTCCGTCGCCGACGTCGCCGCCAACACGATCGGCGCCCTGGCCGGCGCGCTCGCGGCCAGGCTGTTCATGGCACGCCGTGAGGCTGTGCGATCCCGACGTCCACCACGTACCCTGTGAACAGGGCCGACGGGAGGAAATCGGAACTATGCGGATCTCGGTTATTGGTTGCGGTTATCTGGGCGCGGTCCATGCCGCATGCATGGCAAAGCTGGGTCACGACGTCGTCGGAATCGACGTCGACGAACACAAGGTGGCACAGCTTTCAGCAGGCCACGCCCCCTTTTACGAGCCCGTGCTCGACGAACTCTTGTCCCAACTTGAGGAGTCGGGCCGGCTGCGGTTCACCACCGACATGGCGGCCGCCCGCGGCGCCGAGGTCCACTTCATCTGCGTCGGAACGCCGCAGAAACGCGGCGAAAACGGCGCCGACCTGCGCTATGTCGACGCCGCCGTCGCCTCGCTCGCTGAATACGTCTCCCCCGGCGACGTCGTCGCCGGCAAATCCACGGTGCCCGTGGGAACCGCCGCGGGCCTGGCCGAAGTGCTGGCGAACGCAGAGCCCGGAGCCTCGCTGGTCTGGAATCCCGAGTTCCTGCGCGAAGGCCATGCCGTGACAGACACCCTGAACCCGGACCGGTTTGTCTACGGCACGCCGGACGGCAACGAAGACCATCCCGCGGTGGCCGTCCTCGACAGGGTCTACGAGACTCCCCTCGCGGTCGGAACACCCCGGCTGGTGACGGATTACGCCACGGCGGAACTGGTGAAGACGGCAGCCAACTCGTTCCTCGCGACCAAGATTTCCTTCATCAACGCCATGGCCGAGGTCTGCGAAGCCACCGGCGCCGACGTCACCCGGCTGGCCGATGCGATCGGGCTCGACGAGCGGATCGGGCGGAAGTTCCTGAACGCAGGCATCGGATTCGGCGGCGGGTGCCTGCCCAAGGACATCCGTGCCTTCATGGCCCGCGCCGGCGAGCTGGGGGCGGACCAGGCTCTGACCTTCCTGCGGGAAGTGGATGCGATTAACATGCGGCGCCGGACCCGCGTGGTGGAGCTGACACGCGAACTGTGCGGCGGGTCCCTGCTCGGCCAGCGGGTCGCCGTCCTGGGCGCGGCGTTCAAGCCCGAAAGCGACGACGTCCGGGACTCCCCCGCGTTGAGCGCCGCCGCGCAGCTGCAGCTGCAGGGCGCCGTGGTGACGGTCACCGATCCCCAGGCCCTGCCCAACGCCGCCAAGCGCTTCCCCGAACTCCAGCTGGAACCGGACCTGGAGACGACGCTGCACCGGGCCGATGCCGTGCTGCTGCTGACCGAGTGGCAGGCCTACCGGGAGCTGGATCCGCACGCGGCCAAAGCGCTCGTGTCCGCGCCGCGCATCCTGGACGGCCGCAACGTCCTGGACCCTGCCAAGTGGCGGGCGGCCGGCTGGACCTATAAGGGCCTGGGCCGGCCCTGATGTGTTGCCGTCAGGCCGTCAGCGCCTGGCCGAGGGCGTCCTCCGTGGCCACCCAGGAGAGCATGGCGCATTTGACCCGGGCAGCATAACGGGACACGCCCTCAAACGCCGCGGCGTCGCCCAGCACCTCCGGGTCGGCCGGCACCTTGCCGCGCGAGCGCAGCACCTCGCGGAAGCTGTCAATGACGGTGCTGAGTTCCTCGACCGTCATGCCCTCAGCGAGGTCTGTCAGCACGGACGCCGAGGCCATCGAGATCGAGCAGCCGTCGCCGTCCCAGCGCAGCTCGCTGACCTTCCCGCCGGCCACGGACACCCGGACCGTGATTTCGTCGCCGCAGGTCGGATTCAGCTGGTGGGACTGGCCGCAGCTGGCCTCCTTGGGCGCGTCCGCGGCGGCCAGGCCGCTGCCGTGCCGGGCCTTGGCATGTTCGAGGATGATCTGCTGGTAAAGCTGGTCGAGACTCATGGATGTCCGTCCTAGGCTTGGAAGTAGGCACGGACATCGGCGACCGCGTTCAGGAACGCGTCCACATCGTCCGTGGTGTTGTAAAGGTACGTACTGGCGCGCGTCGTCGCCGTCAGCCCGAGCCGGCGGTGCAGGGGCTGGGCACAGTGGTGGCCGACCCGCACGGCGATGCCGCGGCTGTCCAGGAACTGGCCGACGTCGTGCGCATGGACGCCCGCGACGTCGAATGCCGCCAGGCCAATCCGCTCCTGCCCGGCCGCCGGACCCAGCACCCGGATCCCGGGGATGGACTCCAAGCCGCGCACAAGGCGCTGGCCGAGTTCGGCTTCCCAGGCGTGGATGCGGTCCATTCCGGTTTCGCTGAGGTAATTTACCGCCGCGGCGAGTGCCACGGCCTGCGAAATGCGCTGGGTGCCGGCCTCGAAGCGTTGCGGGCTGGGCAGGAAACCCGCCCGTTCCATTGTGACGGTGGTGATCATGGAGCCGCCGGTCAGGAACGGCGGCATCGCGTTGAGCAGCTCCGAGCGGCCATAGAGGGCGCCGATGCCGGTGGGGGCAAGCATCTTGTGGCCGGAGAACACCGCGAAGTCGACGTCGAGCGCCTTGACGTCCAGGGGCAGGTGCGGTGCGGACTGGCAGGCGTCGAGCACCACGAGGGCCCCCGCGGACCGGGCCAGGGCCACCAGGGCGGCCACCGGGTTGATGGTGCCGAGGACGTTTGACGCGTGCGTGAACGCCAGGACGCGGGTGCGCGGGCCGATGATGCCGGCGGCGGCCTCCAGGTCAAGGGCACCGGCGTCGTCGATCGGGACGAACTTCACGACGGCGCCGGTCCGGGCCGCCAGCTCCTGCCAGGGGATCAGGTTGGCGTGGTGCTCCATCTCCGTGACCACGAGCTCGTCGCCCGGGGCCAGGGCGAACCGGGCCGCTTCGGGTCCGGCGCCCGGCAGGGACGCATTGAGGAAGGAGTAGGTGAGCAGGTTCAGGCCCTCCGTGGCGTTGGAGGTCCAGATCAGCTCATCCCACTCCGCCCCGACGAAGTCCGCCACCGTTTCCCGGGCGTTTTCGAACGCCTCGGTGGCCTCGACGGCGAGGTGGTGTGCCCCACGGTGGACCGCGGAGTTCCGCTGTTCATAGAATTCCTGCTCGGCCTCGAGCACGCTGAGCGGGTTCTGCGAGGTGGCACCGGAGTCCAGGTAGACGAGCGGCCTGCCGTTGACGTGCTGCTGCAGAATGGGGAAGTCATTGCGGATCCTCAGGACCTCCTCGTTTCCGAGTACGGCGGCAGAGCGGCGGAGATGGGCTGGGGTGGCAACCATGGCGGAGACTCCTGGATCGGCGTTCGCTGCGGCGTACACCGCGCCGGCCAGGCGGCCAGCGTGCAAAATACGTCACACAGATTAAACCTAATTATCCCACGTTCCTGCAGCCCTCCCGCGCGGCCACCCTGCGGACCCGCACACCGCGGAACGCGCTCACCGCGGAACGCGAGAGGAGGTCCGTGCCTCGGAAGCCGGCTCGAGGGGCCATCGGCTCGCGCGGCGGTGCCCTTCGGCGGCCAAGACCCGGACCGCGACGGGAGCATTGCCCGAGGGCAGCTGCTAGCAACGCCCAGCCAGGGGGTTGGGCTGGTGCTGCCCGAAAATGGCAATCGACGAACGATAGGGGCCGCGGCGATGATCGCAGGGGCCGCGGCTGTCCGTCGCCGGGACCCATTGGCGGGAGCCGTGGGCCGACAGGGGCGCCGGAACATCGGCCGGCTCTCACTGCTTCGGCGCAAGGCCTGCGCGACATGCCGGCGCTTAACGCCAGGGCCGGCGAAGGCTTGCACACAAGACGTCGTCACCCGCCGCTACCCCGTGCGGCGATGCCCGACGGCGCCCGTGTCAGGGTCGCGCTTCTCGATGGCGCGGACCCGCGCGTAGACCGATTAAGGGAGCCGGCGGCGGCTGGGGGGAGAGCCTCGGTCTCAGAAGGCTCTGACGCCGCCGGCTCCGACCTTGGCGCGCGGCTGCCGGTTGAGGCACCGCACGATTCCAATGAAGGAGTTAGTGGGAAAGATTACGGCCCGATCACCTCTAATGGTGGCAGTGGCTGCATCCGCAAGCAAGGAATTTGAGACCACACTTTCCTCGGGCCATGCTTGCGGTTGCTGACCGCCCTCAAGTTCCTCATCTTGAGACCTTTGTGAGCTGGTCGGGTGGAGCTGTTCGGGGTGGTGTTGTTCGGGGTGGTGTTGTTCGGGGTGGTGTTGTTCGTGGTGGTGTTGTTCGTGGGACTGGCTTAAGTCAATCGCCCTAACGGACTCTGCACACGAGTAGCGTTTACCCGACTTCTGACGCCCTACTCGCCATGGCACTACTTGGAGCTACTCCCGCTGTTCCCGCGGGCCACCCGCGCTGTACGCACGCCACAGCAATGTCAGGCCATGCGGGGCCGGGCCGGTCAGGAGGGCAGCGGGCCGAGGTCCAGGAGGTCCGCCCGCCGGCCCACGCCGAGCTTGGCGAAGATCCGGGACAGGTGCCCCTCCACGGTCCGAAGTGACACACAGAGCGCTGTGGCGATCCCGGCGTTCGTGGCCCCGCCCGACACCAGTTCCAGGACTTCGGTCTCACGGGCAGTCAACGGGGTGCCGTAGTCGCTGCGGACGACCTCCAATTGTGACAACATTCCGGCTTCCACTAAGCGGTGATGGACCCGGCGCTGGACCGCGGTAAGCCGCCACCGCTCCGGGTCGTCTGCCAGGATCCGCTCGGCCTGCTGGGCGGCCTCAAGGGCAAGGAGCCCGTGCCCTGCATTGAGCGCGTCGTCGCTGATGCCGATGAGGTCGGACGCATCCGACGCCGACACCGCTCGCGCGTAGGACTCCACCAGCCTGGCCTCCGGGCCGTCGACTGCGCCGCTGCTGAGGGCGAGGGCCTCAGCGCCTGAGGTGTCACCGCCGCGGAGCGCGAGCCGCCTGATATCGGTTTCAACGCCCCGCAGGCTCTCGTGCAGGGCCTCGTCCGCCAGCCGCGCCAAAGCCCCGGCACTGCTCCCTCCGGGCCCTTCTCCGGGCTCAGCCGCCCGGCAGTACGCCTCTGCCAGCAGGTGAAGGGTTTTCGGCTCCCGGTACACCGAGAACCGGTAGGCGAGCACGTGCTGGCTGGCCTCATGGTGGCGTCCGACGGCGCCTGCGGCATAGGCCGCGACGGCGCGCGCAAACGGCAACAGACCTAACGGGTCGGCGATAGAAAGCTCTTCGACACCCAGCCGAAGTTCGGCCAGGCTTTCACGCATCCTGCCCTGGCGCAACCGCGAGTATCCCCGCATGAGGTGCAGCATGCCGCCGCTGTACAGCAGCCGCCCAGGCTCACGGGCCGCGTAATCGTCCAGGACATTTCCGAGCCGGTCCCAGTCGCCGGCCCAGATCAGATTCAGGCAGTGGCGCACCACGAGGTCCTCGTAGACCAAGGGAAGTTCCAGGCTTGCGGTCCGGGCACCGCCCCATGCCTCGCCGTCCAAACGCAGCCCTGCGCGGAGTTGACCTTGGGCGGTCAAGAGTTCGGCGAGGAGGGAAACTGCCGGGACCCGGATTTCGGGATAGGCGCCGGCCGCGGCGATGAGTTCGCGCAGGACGGTTCCAACTGCCACGAACTTGCCGTCCCATGAGTGACTCAGAAGCTCTGTGGCCAGCCCCCCGGCGGCTGTCACGTCCGACGGCTGTCCCGCCGGAGCGCGTCCGGAAAGGTCGGTGCACGTCGCGAAATCCGCAGACAGTGAATCCCGGGCCCGCGATTCCAGGAGCCCTGTTTCGATGGGCAGTTCAAAGGCCGGGGGGTGCGTGCCGGCGTCGGGATGCTGTTGCCGGGCCGGCGTTGCGGACCCGAGCCGGGCTGCCAGGAGGGCAGCCAGGTAGGACGGCCGTCCGGAGGGCACCGGCTGTGCGGACTCCAGACACGCCACAGCGGCCTCGGTGTGCCCCGCGATGAAGTGCGAATAGGCCAGCTGGATCCGGGCCTCGGGGAGGAACCGGGCGTCCCGGATGGCGCCAGCCACCCGGCCCGCGGTCGCAGGGTCCAAGTCCGTGTTCGCGGCAACAGCGGCCTGCAGGAGCTGGATCGGAGGGATCTCTACGCCGCAGTCCATGGACCAGCGCAGCCGGTTGAGGGCCGCTCCCGGCGCCGCGGCCCGTGCCGACGGAAGCGACAACACGCTCGAACGCAGGGCCGAACTGCGGCCGGCCGGGACCCGCTGGCGGATAATCTCGCCAAGGATCGGGCTGGCGGCCCGTACCAGCCGGTCATGTCCCGTGGAGACGGCAATGATGCCCGCGGTGTCCAGGGCATCGACGGCCTTGGGACCACTGATCCGCAGAATCTGGGACAGGGATAGCGGTCCGGCCATGGCAACGATCGTGGCGGCGGTCTTTTCCTCCGGTGTCATGGAGCGCAACTGCCGGTCCACAACGTCGGCGGCCGGAACTTGGGCCATGTCGGGGTTGGTCAGCAGGAACCATACTCCGTGCCGGAGGCCCAAGGCGCCGCTGGCCCGGGCATGCTGGATCAGGGACATCAGCATGAGCGGATTGCCGTCGGCCGCCTTATAGAACAACGCACTGACCCACGGAGAGACGTCGGCCCGCAGGACCTGCTCACACAGTTGGTGGGTTCCGATCCGGCTCAGCGGGTAAAGGTCGAACTTGGAAATTATCCCGTCGTCCCAAAGCGCGAGGAACTCTTCCGGAATCATCGGCCCGGGACGGCAGGCCACGAGGATTCCCGCGGCGCCGGTCGCCGCCGCCTGCGCCAACTGCCGGACGGTCCCATGGTCGAGGCAATGCGCGTCGTCGACCACAAACAGAGGGCGGTCCGCCTCGGATTTCAGGCTGCGCGCCATCGCTTCCACGACGGCTGCGTAGGAGTCGAGTTCCCGGTCAGGAAGCCGGGACAAGTACGGCGCCAGGGCACCGAACGGAACGCTGGCCAGAGCCGAAGTGGCGGTCAGCCGAATCAGGTGGCGGTGGGGCTCGAGTTCGCGGATGGCGGCCTTGAGGACGGCGGTCTTGCCCGCGCCCGCGCCGCCGACGATGAGCGCACCTGATCGGGTGTCGTCACGCAGGCAACGCACCAGGTCCTTGACCAGCGCCGAGCGCTCGATCAGCGCCGAGGTCTCAGCCAGGCTTTCCATCGCCGGTTCTTCCTGCCAGTTTCTGCCCGTCTTGAACAGCCGTCCGGGCTGCCGCCTGCAGTCTGCCGGGCTCAGCCGAGCCTGGCGCTGTCTGCCGGAGTCGAGATGACATCTTTAAGTTCCGATCGGCTGGCGACGTGCAGCTTCGAATACACCTGATAGAGGTGTCCCTCCACGGTGCGGACGGATACGTGCATCTGTTCCGCGATCTTGCGGTTGGACGTACCGGCAGCGGCCCGGACCGCCACTTCACATTCCCTCGCCGTCAGGGTTGAGGTTGTGAGCGACCGCAGCCCGTTCTTCGGACTGCCTAACTTGTCATCGAGGGACTGCTGCGCCCGCTGGGCGATCCGCAGCGCGATGCGGTTGCCGGCGTCGTTTGCGCAGCCGACGGATTTCCGCACCGCGTCCCTGGCGAACACGGTGTTGCCGCATGCCTCAGCTTCCTTGGATGCTGCCAGTAACTGTTCGCTGTCAGCCTCGCGCATGCCTTCGGCCAGCCGTGAGCACAGGGCCGCGAATTGTCCGGTCACCCTCCCGCTCAGGCTGCCGAGCTTCTGGCCCGCCTGGCGGTCTCCCAGCCGGGCCGCGGCGGACTGGAACAGTAGCGCGGGGGCCAGCGCTGACGTTTCGGCGTCGTTGCCCGCTTCGGCCGAGAGCGCGCGGATGGACGTTGCCCTCTGGCCGAGCTCGGCCTGGGCCGAAAGTTCGAAATAGCGTGTGAGCCGTTCCACCAGCCAGGCCGCGGGCGGCCGGGCCTGGGCAAGATCGTCCAGTAGCAGGCCAGCCTGTTCCTCTTCGCCCTGGAGTGCGGCGGCATAGGCACACACGGCGGCGGCCAGGCCGCCGAAAGCGTCGGGATCCTGCGCCCGGAGCTGCCACCGGCCTGCCTGGAGCCGGGACAAGGCGTCGTCGAGGTGTCCGGCATGCAGGTCCATGACGCCGTGGCCGATCTCAAACATCCCGCCCAGCCTGGTCTGGGGCTCTGCGCCGCTGTACGTGTCCTCGAGATAGACGGACGTTTCCCTGAACTTGCCTGAGAGCAAAAGGAGGAGGAGGAATCTGCCCCTGATCTCACGAACCGCATGGTCCGTGAGCCGCACGCCGGCTGTGGCCGCCAGGATCTGCTTTCCAAGTGCGAGCGCCCACACGACGTTGCCGGTGACGGCCAGGGCCTCGCTGCGCACGCTGGCGGTCAGGATCCTTGGTTCGCTGCCCAGGTCCCCCGCGTCCACGCCGTCGGTTATGGCCAGGACCTCGTCGTAGCGCCCACGGAAAGCGGCGAGTTCAGCCTCCGCCAGACGCAGCCGCTCCCGGGCTGCAACTGCAACTGAACTCTGCGCGGCGGGCTCGGCAGCCAGCCGCTCGGCGAACTCCTGTATCCGGGCTTCGGGGTCGGCGCCCGGGGCGGTGCTGCGTTTGTCCAGTTCCACGCGCAGCAGCTGCAAGGCGGTCCACTCGGTCAGGGGAAGCTTGGCGCATGCGCCGTCATCCAGTGCCTCCAGAACCCGGCGTGCGGACTCCTCGTTGTTCACCGAGACGTGGGCATTGACTGTTTCGATGGCCATCAGGGCGGCGGGTTCGCTTCCTTCGACCTCCTGGACAAATCGCAAGGCGGCCGCGTGGTCGGATGCACCGTTCGCGGCGCGGGCAGCGGCCAGGGCGACCTCGGAGCTCACCTCTTCCCCGCAGTCCAGAGCCCAGGCGACGCCGGCCGAGCCGCCGGTGTCCAGCGTGTCCGATTCCTGGAGCACGGCCGTGAGCCGGCGGCGGAGTTCGGCGCTGCGCCCGGGCGGGACCACGTTGGCGACAATGCCGGCAGTCACCGGATTGGCGATGCTGACCATCGGCGGATGATCGTGGGTGACCCGGATCAGGGCCCGCTCCTGGAGCGCGTCCATATCCTGCGGGTTGGCGATGAGCATGAGGGTCTGCAGCGGGACTGCCCCGGCGAGTGCCAGCAGTTCAAAGACGTCGCGCTGGCCGTTGCCGAGCCGGTTGAGGCGCGCCTTCACGACGTCCCGGATCTCTCCGGTCAAGGCGATGGGGCCGTTCCCCAGGAACCACACACCGTCCTGGCGGACCACTGTGCCCAGCTTGATCTGCTCCCGGGCCAGGGAATGGAGGAACAAGGCGTTGCCCCCGCTCGCACTCCAAAGCGCCCGGGCAGCGGTCAGGGAGAACCGGCCGCCGTATTCGTGGTGCAACGTTGCTGCCGTCTCTGCGAAGTCGAACGGTCCGAGGTCCACCCGTCGGAGCAGGTCATCCTTCCACAGGCCCATGATGTCCCCGCCGATGTGCGGCATGTCAACGCACGCCGCCAGCAGCGTGACATGGGACCCGGCGCTCAACTGGGCCACCATCATGCTGGAGAGCTCGTCGAGGTCATGGGCGTTGTCCACGAAGAGGACGATTGGCCGGCCTTCGGATTTGTTGTGGAGCAGCTGGGTCAGTCCGCGCAGCACCATCAGCGGGTGCTCGAGGTGGGAGGCGTCGAGGTCGTTGAGCAGGACGCTCAAGGCCCCGTAGGGAAGCTTTGAGGATATGGAGCTGCCCCTGACCTGGACTACCAGGTACTCGTCGCCGAGCTGCTCCAGGGCGCGCTGGGCGATAAAGGACTTGCCGGCCCCGTGGTCGCCCACGAGTACGATGCCGCAGCCGGAACCCGACGTCAGGGTCTCAACGATGTCGGCAACGACCTCCTGGCGGGTGAAGGGTCGGTCCTTACTGCGGCCATGACCGTTTCTTTGCGCCGGAAACACTATTTCTGTCTGGCCGCTGCCCGCAGGCAAGCCGGCGTCTTGCTGGAACATATAAGAGACCTTCGCAATCAAAGTGTGAGCGGTGATACCTCAACGGTAGGGACTACGCGTATTTTCGGGATGCGTAAGTAGTACTCGATTACCTAGCGAGTATTCCGCCGGCTCTACGTAGCTGTACTCAGTTGGGCCGGCGCTGCCGCAAGGCCCAGACCAAGTAGTTGCAATCCCGCTGCACGTGTCCGGCGCCGGTAGCGGCCCGGACACCGGGGAAGCGGCCCGCCACGGCCGGCCGGCCGGCGGACACGGCCCCACGCGGCCTCTCCCTTGCTTGCCGCTAGTGCCCGCCGATACCGGGAAGCTGCTCACGGCCCTTGACGTTGAGTTTCGCGTAGCTGCGGTAGAGATGGCCTTCAACCGTGCGCACGGACACCTGGAGCTCTGCGGCAATCTGCCGGTCAGTGAGGCCGCGTACCGCCAGCGCCACAATGTCGCGCTCGCGGCGGGTCAGTATGCCGAGCGAGTCATCGTTCTTGGCCGCTTCGTCACCGGGAAGGTCATCGGCCCGGTCCAGGCACCGCTTCCGCTGGGAATTGGCCATGCGCTCCCTGAGGGTGTCGCCCGCGGCCCGGTAGGCGTGCGCCGCGGCGTCGTAGGCGAGGGCGGCAAAGGCCCACAGTTCCGCCTCCTCACAGGTTTTCGCGGCCTCAAGGAGGTCTGCGGCGTTGTCCGTGCTGATGGCTGCGGCGTAGGCGCAGATCGCGGCGGGCCTTGGGCCCTCGAGCCCGGCCCGGAGTTCGAGCAGCCTCGGCGCCGAGTCCGTGTCCCCCAGGGCCAGGCAGAAGGCCAGCGCGTCGAGTTCGAGCCCGGCGGTGTCCACGTCCGGGTACGGGCGGCCGAGCCGCTTCAGTTCCGCGATAGCACCCGGGTAGTTCCCGAGCCGGGCCTTTCCATAGACCACGGCCATCGCGGCCAGCGAGCGCATATACCGCGGCAAGGCCGCGGGTGCTGCCTCGAAGTCGGCGAGGAGTAGCTCCGCCTTCGTCTGGGCACCAACTTCGGCGGCTGCCGCGAAGGCCATGGCCGCCGTGAGCGCGAACAGCTGCTGGGGGTCGGTCAACCGCAGCGCTTCGAGCGCGGCACCTAGCGTGTTCAGGGCCTGGGCGGCCTTGCCCTGGTAGAGCAGGATGATGCCGTGCGCCGCGTGCACTCCCCCGCCGAAGGAAATCAGGTTGGGCCCGGATCCGGCGACGAAGCCGGTCAGGAGGCTTTCCGCCCCCTGCCAGTCGCCGGAGTGGATTGCGGCGGCCGCGGATCGGACCACGAGGAAGTCGGTGAGGAAGTAGAGCTCATCGTGATCGGCCCCGGCGGCCTCGATGGCCCGGGTCATCGCGGCGAGGGCGCTCAGTCCCTTGCCGCCGGCCAAGAGCCGCTCCGCGTCGAGGCAGAGCCGGAACGCCTGTACGAGGGTGTTCGACGGCGGGGCATTCGACGGCGGGGCGTTCGACGGCGGGGCGTTCGACGGCGGGGTGTTCGACAGTAGCGTGCCGGCAGCCGCGTCCTCGGCGGACGCCGCCGCGACCGGGGCTGCGGCGTACTCGCCCGCCAGCGCCAGGACCATGGCTTCCAGGATCTCCAGCCGCTCTTCCGTGGCACGGTGAATGGCTTCGGCGTCGTCCGGCCGGGCCGCGGCGAGGCGTTCGGCGGCGCGTCGAAGCACCTGTGCCCGCTTGATGATCTCTGCCGGCGTGTGCCCCAGCGCAGACATCGTTGCGGCCCACAGGAGGGATCCGGCCAGGAGCCCGGGGATGCTGTTTCCCTGCCCGAAATCGGCGTCGAGGATGTCCCGGGCCGCCACGTAGTCGGAGGCGTTGTAGCGGGTCCGTGCTATCACGGCGCGGGCCGCCATCTGCAGTTCCGGATCCTTGACGAGGACGGCAGCCTTGCGGGCGAGCTCGTCCTCGTAAAGCCGGCTCGCCAACACGGCCGCCCTCAGGAGCTGACGGTCCTCGACCTCCGCGCCGCATTCGATCGACCAGCTCACTTGCCGCAGCAGTCCCTCGGCAGACGTCGGCTCGCTGTCCATCTTGCGCAGCAGGCTCTGCCGAAGCTGCAGGCTCCTGGCCGGCGAAATCAGGTTCCGCAGGGTGTCGCCGTACACGGTATGCCACAGCCGCAGCTCACCCGTCCCGTCGTCCGTGACCCGGATCAGTTCGCTGTCGATCAGTGATCCCACGGCCTCTTCGCCGGCCACCGACTCGATCAGTTCCCGGGACACCGGTTCGGCCAGCGCCACGAGGTTCAGGGCCTGGCGTTCTTCCGGCGAGCGCAGCAGCAGCTGGCGGCGCACGACGTCGGTCAGCCGGTCACCGTGGCTGTTCAGGTGCCGGGTGAACAACCAGACACCGTTGCGCCGCAGCAGCGTCCCGTCGTTCCTGGCGTCGTCCAGGAGCCCGTTGAGGAGCATCGGGTTGCCGCCGGAGGCCTCCCAGAGGATCTCGGCGACGTTTGGCAGCACTTGCGAGCCGAGCTCGCCCTCCAGCATCTCTGTGGTCTGCGCGAGGGTGAGCGGGCGAAGGTCGTGCCGTTCGGCGATGCCTTCAAACCAAAGCTGCAGGAGCGGTTCCGGCAGTCCGGGCCGGGCCGCCGCGCCCACGAGCAGTTTCGCCCAGCCGGCCGCCGCCAGCTCCGCGAGGATTCCGGCCGTCGCCTCGTCGAGATCGTGTGCGTCGTCAACGACCAGCAGAAGGGGCTTCTGGGTGGCCCGCTTCTGCTCTTCCAGATGCGCCCACAGGGTCCTCAGCACGGCCAGCTGCGATGTTGCTTCCTGGACCGGCAGTCCGACGATGAAGGGGCCAAGGACACCGTAGGGCACCTTGGTCAACGAGGCGCTGCCGTGGATCGGCACCGGCGTCACCTCCGGGCCCAGCTCCCCGACGACGGCGTCGATGAGCCTTGATTTGCCCATCCCGCTGTCGCCGAGGACGAACACGGCCACATGGCTGCCGCCCTGGAGGGCTTCCACTGCCGACATCAAATCTTCCGACCTCCCGGTCAAGGCGCGGGCCGGCGCCGTGCCGGGGTTCCCCGCCGGCCCCCTAGATGAGTCCAAGCAGATCACTTCGCGAAGAAACGCCGAGCTTCGTGAACACCTGGTACAAGTGGCCCTCCACGGTCCTGACGGAAATGCCCACTTCCAGGGCGATGTCCTTGTTGGAGACCCCGTTCCCGGCCAGGGTGGCGATTTGCCGCTCCCGGTCTGTCAGCAGCGGACCCTTGTTGCGCGGCATGACAGGCAGCGCCGGCACGGACTCCGAGAGGCTCTCCAGCATGCTGTAGGCGGCGTTGGCGCTGGCGGTCAGCCCGGCGCCCTTCGCGAAGTCGAATGCCAGCGCGGCGCACCGGGCCTGGACGGCGTCCAGTTCGAGCCCCGCGGCCTGCCCGGCGGCTTCGAGCATGATCGCGGCGTCCTTCTTCCGGCTGCCGAAGGCGACCGTCCGGGACAGCTCGGCCAGCGGCCCCTGCCGCAGCCCGGCGATTTCCTCCATGAAAAGAAAATCCTTGACGGTGCCGTTGACGGTGGCCCCGAGCATGCAGATGCCGGCCAGAGTGTAGCGGCCCTTCCGGAAATGCTCCTCCGCGGACCGTATCAGCCGATCCTTGGCCTCGGGGTCACCGAGCCACCGCGACGCCATATCCATGCAGAACTCGGTGGAACTGCCGACCGTGAAGCGGGCCGGGCCGTCAGCCGAGCGGGCCCGGTCCAGGTAGATCGTGGCCTGAACCGAGTTGCCGGTCTGGGCGTAGGCAAAAGCAGTGGCGGCGTATGCCTGGCGCAGGGACTGCAGGCTCGCCCGGACCTCCAGCTGGGCGATCGCGGCCAGCAACGGATCCAGAGCCATGTACCCGCGGCCGGCATAGACATAGGCGAGTCCGACGGCGAGGTCCGTAGCGGCGCTGCCGGAATGCAGCCCGTGCCCGGCCCGGCCGCTCGCGTCCTTAAGCATGTCGATGGCCTGGCGCCACAGGCCCGAGAGGAGCAGCACGTTGAAAGAGCGCCAAGCGAAGTTTTCCCGGATGCGCGGCACGTTGGACCACTCGCCCAGCTGTCCGCCGATTTCCCGCATGAGTTTGCGGGCGTCGAGTTCGTGACCGGTCATGGACCAGGCCTCCATCAGGATGATGGCCGACCTGAGCCGGTGCACGGGATCGGCGCCGGGCACGTCCGTGGTGGCAGCGGTGGTAAGCCGCTCCATCATGGGCTCGAAATCCCCGATGAAAGAGAAATAGTTGAACTCGCACAGGTCCAGGCAGAGCCCCGCCCGGGCAAGCGCCGCAAGAGCGGGGGACGGCTCGTCCAGACTCAGGTCCTGGAGCCGGACCCTGGCCTGCCCGAGCAGTTCGGGGACCTGGCCGGAGCGGTCATCCAGCCACGCCATGCAGTCAGCCTTCGCCGCGATGAATTCGGCGAAGTTCTCGGCCGCAAGGCCGTGGACCTGCCGTTCGGAGACGTCGTCCAGCGCGGACATGGCCTGCAGGGGCAGGCCGAGCTGGAGGTAGGCGGCCGATTTCTGGAGCTGCCCTTCGGCCCATTCAGGATCAGAGGGAGAAAGACTGCCGGCGCATTTGAGTGCAAATTTCGGGTCGAAGAGCTTGACGGCGGCACTGGCAGCCGCCACGGCGTGCGCGGGGGCCAGCTGGGCGTGGCAGTCGTGGGTCCACGCCGCGTAGGCCAGCAGGTCTTCGACTGTCAGCTCGTCCAGTTCATGTTCCTGGTGCCCGGGGACCTTGTCCCGGAGCTCCAGCCGGCGCTCCACGCTGAGCCAGTTGCGGACAATGTCGCCGAGGTAGCGGTCGCCCAGCGTGACGAGGTGCCGGTCCGCGCGGTCGACCACGATCTGGCCGGCCTCTTCCATGTCGGCGATGACACCGGGGCTGTACATCCTGGCGAGCCGGGACAGGGGCAAGGTCCGGGCGCAGGAGAGGACGTCGATGACCTCCCGGGCCTCGGGTGTTTCCCTGGCATACCTGGCCCGGACAATATCCTCCAGCGCCGTGCGGCCATCGAGCACAACCTCATCGAGCAGTGTCCACACGGATCCGGACAGGACAAGGTTTCCGCGTTCGATTTGTTCGGAGACGACGGCCTGCAGGAGCGTGGGGCTGCCGCCGACCAGCTGGTGCAGCTGGCTTGCGAGGGCGGTCGAGACCCGATGGCCCAAAGCTGACTGCAGGACCTCCAGCGTCTCGAGCTCGGTCAGGTTGGCGAGCCGGACCTCGGCGAGCTGGCCGGAAGTGATGAGCCAGTAGAAATCGGGCGGAAGGTCAGTGGTGCGCTGGGCCGTTGCGATCAACCGGGCGGTCCGGGTCTGCAGCAGGTTGAGCAGGACCCCGGTGCTGAGTTCATCGAGGGCACCGGCGTTGTCGAGCAGGATCACGCACTGGCGGCCGGCGGCGTCGTCGCGGATCAGCGAGGTAATGCCGTGCAGGATGGCGGTCGGCGAGCCCAGGGAACTCTGCGGGAGCCGCGCAAGGGTGAAGGCGAGGCAGCCGTACGGCGTTGCCGACCCCGGCCCTGAACTGCGGAGCTGGATGGTGTACACCTCGGGGCCGAAGCCCGCGAGGGCGGTCCGGCCGACAAGCGTTTTGCCCACGCCGCGGTCGCCCGTGATGACGACGCCCATCCGGTCCTGGGCAAGCAGTTCCTGGCGGACGCGCTCGGCATCAGCGTTCCGCGCCAAACCGGACCAGCCGTGTCTCGCGACCTGACCGGCAGCATGTTCTTCTTCGGCGGGTGCCAATGTAGTGGAAACATTCCCCCAGCCCAGCGAATCCCTCGACATGTAGTTTCCTTCGTACCGCTTTGCAGACAGCAACCCCGGACTGCCCACTTAGAAGTAGCGTATCCCTATCCCCCGACATGAGAGTAGACAGATCATAGCTGGAATGCGGAAAGCTTGGAAAGGAAACACGTAATCCGCATGCAACTTAGTCGCCGGCCGCCTGCCGCGGGCCCGGGCCGGCCCGCGGTCGTGGCATTTTGGCTCCGTGCTGTTTTGCCTGCGTATACGTCCGGGAGGGCTACGTCGCCTTGGCGGGGTGGAACTTTTGTTGGGCGGCGGTGAGGCCGTCCCGGACCAGGACTTCGACGGCGTCGGCAGCTGAGTCGATGAGGAAGGGCAGTTCCTTTTTCTCCGGCGCGGAAAAGTCACGCAGGACAAAGTCCGCGGTCTCCATCCGTCCGGGCGGACGCCCGACGCCCACCCGCACGCGCAGGTAGTCCTTGGTGGCCAGGGCCTTGGAGATGTCGCGCAGTCCGTTGTGGCCGCCTTCGCCGCCGCCGATCTTGAGCCGCACGGTGTCGAAGGGGATGTCGATCTCGTCATGGACGGCAATGACATGGGCCGGATCGATGCCGAAGAACTGGGCCAGGGCAGACACCGGGCCGCCGGAGACGTTCATGTATGACAGCGGCTTGGCCAGCACGATCCGGGGTCCGCCGATGCCCAGGCGCCCTTCGAGGACCTGGGCACGCGATTTGTGCGATTTGAAGCCACCACCGACGCGCGAGGCGAGTTCGTCCAGGACCATCTGCCCGACGTTGTGCCGGTTGTGGCTGTACTCGGATCCGGGGTTGCCAAGGCCTACGATCAGCCAGGTGTCGGTCATGGGTCAGTCCTTCGGTGGGACGCGGCCGGTAGGACACGGCCAGTGGGGCGGGTCAGGTGGGCCGGGTCAAGTGGGCGCGTACGGCGCGGGCTACGGCACCGGAGACGAAGGCGGCCGGGCCCCTGAGGGACCCGGCCGCCGTCTAATTCGCCGGAATTACTCGGCTGCTGCTTCGGCTGACGGTGTGGCTGCTTCGCCCTCTTCGCCCTCTTCGACGTTTTCGGTGGCCTCGGAGATGTTGACGACGAGTGCTTCGGGGTCGGCCAGCAGGGTGGAACCCTTCGGCAGGACGAGGTCGGAAGCGTGGATGTGCTCGCCGGCGCTACGGCCTTCGATGCTGACCTCGATGGCGGTCGGCAGGTGGGTTGCCTCGGCTTCGACGGAAACGACCGTCATTTCCAGGTTGTGGACGTTGCCCGGAGCCAGCTCGCCGCTGAGGTGAACGGGCACGTCAACGGTGACCTTCTCGCCGGTGCGGACGGTCAGCAGGTCGAGGTGCTCGATGATCTGCTTGATCGGGTTGCGCTGGATGTCCTTGACGAGGGCCAGGTGCTGCTCGCCGTCGATGTCCAGGGTCAGCAGGGCGTTGGCGGTGCGGACGGCCAGGGTGGTGGCCTTCGCCGGCAGGGTGATGTGGATCGGCTCGGCGCCGTGGCCGTAGATGACGGCCGGGATCAGGTTGGCCATGCGGGCGCGGCGGGCGAAGCCCTTGCCGAATTCGGTGCGGACTTCTGCTGCGAGCTTCTGCTCAGACATGGATATCTCCTCGTGGGATTTCAAGCTGTGGGACTAAACGGTGTTCAGCAAGGGCGGAGGTCTGTTTACGACCTTCAACGCCGGGCTGCCGTGCGGCGGCCCTTCAGAAGGAGATTCAGACCCAGTCGATTACGGAGACCAGCAGTCCGGGTTCCGAATAATTCACATCAATACGGAATGCCGGCGCTCTCCCTCGCCAAGGTTTCGGTACAAGGCTACCAGCGGAGGGACCGGTTCCTGAAACCGGGCCCTCCGCCGGCCGGCTTAGGCCTGGCCGTCGAACAGGCTGGTGACGGAGCCGTCGTCGAACACTTCACGGATGGCGCGGGCGATCAGCGGCGCGATGGAGAGCACGGTCAGCTGCGGGAAGCGCTTGTCCGCGGTGATCGGCAGCGTGTTGGTGACCACGACTTCGCGGGCGCCGGACTCGGAGAGCCGGCGGGCCGCCGGATCGGAGAACACGGCGTGGGTCGCGGCGATGATGACATCCTTGGCGCCGGCGTTCTTGAGCACCTGGACGGCGCCGGAGATGGTTCCGCCGGTATCGATCATGTCGTCGATCAGGACGCAGGTGCGGCCTTCAATCTGGCCCACGACCGTCTTGGAGACGGCCTGGTTGGGCACGGTGAGGTCCCGGCTCTTGTGCACGAACGCCAGCGGCGCGCCGCCGAGGCGCTCGGCCCACTGCTCGGCCACGCGGACGCGGCCGGTGTCCGGCGAGACGACAGTGACCTTGTCCGAGCCGACCCGGGTGCGGATGTAGTCGGCCAGGAGCGGAATGGCCATCAGGTGGTCCACGGGGCCGTCGAAGAAGCCCTGGATCTGGGAAGTGTGCAGGTCCACACTCATGATGCGGTCGGCGCCGGCGGTCTTGTACAGATCGGCGACGAGGCGTGCCGAGATCGGCTCGCGGCCACGGCCCTTCTTGTCCTGCCGGGCGTAGGGGTAGAACGGGGACACCACAGTGATGCGCTTGGCGGAGGCCCGCTTGAGCGAATCGATCATGATCAGCTGTTCCATGAGCCAGTTGTTCAACGGTGCCGGGTGGGCCTGGATCACGAAGGCGTCGGTGCCTCGGACGCTCTCGCCGGCCCGCACGTAGATCTCGCCGTTGGCGAAGTCGTAGGCATCCAGGGGCAGCAGCTCGGTGCCGAGCTCCTTCGCGATCTCCTTCGCCAGCTCAGGGTGCGCGCGCCCCGCGGCCAGCACCAGCTTCTTCTCGCCGTGTGCCGTAATTTCGCTCATGATTGCTAGCCCTCTTCTGTCGGTGCCGGAGTAGTGGAGGATGTTGGGGCGGCGCCCGCGGCGGAATCCACCGAGGCAGCGGCTTCGGCCAGGGCGGACTCGGCCAGGCCGGCGGAAACGGAACCGGGGCGGTTGGCCACCACCCAGCCGTCCGAGTTCCGCTGCTGGGCCAGGGTGACGGCGAGGGCGCCGGCCGGGACGTCCTTGCGGATGATCGCACCGGCGCCGCTGTAGGCGCCGTCACCCACGCGCACGGGGGCCACGAACACGGTGTTCGAACCGGTGCGCACCCCCGAACCGATCACCGTACGGTGCTTCTTCTCGCCGTCGTAGTTGGCCGTGATGTTGCCGCAGCCGATGTTGGTGTCTTCGCCGATCTCCGCGTCCCCGGCGTAGCCGAGGTGGGACAGCTTCGAACCGCGGCCGATCGTGACGTTCTTGGTTTCGTAGAACGCGCCGATCTTGCCGGTCTCGCCCAGGACGGTGCCCGGGCGCAGGTAGGTGAAGGGGCCCACGCTGGCGCGCGCCCCGATCGTGGAGCCGGAGCCATGGGTGCGGATCACCGTGGCGCCCTCCCCCACCGTGACGTCGGTCAACGTGGTGTCCGGGCCGACGACGGCGTCGCGCGCCACCATGGTGCTGCCATGCAGCTGGGTGTTGGGCAGGAGCCGGACGTCCTCGTCGAGCGTCACCGTGGCGTCGATCCACGTCGTGGCGGGATCCACGACGGTCACGCCGGCGCGCATCCAGGCTTCGAGGGTGCGGCGGTTGAGTTCAGCGCCGAGCGCCGAGAGCTGGACGCGGTCGTTGGCGCCCTCCACCTGCCAGCGGTCTTCGGTGACGACGGCGGCGACGCGGCCGCCCGCGGCGCGGGCCAGGGCCAGGACATCGGTGAGGTACTTTTCGCCCTGGGCGTTGTCCGTGGTGACGTCGACCAGCGCGTCGCGCAGGACGGCGGCGTCGAAGGCGTAAATGCCTGAGTTGACCTCACGGATTTCGCGTTCGGCGCCGGTGGCGTCCTTGTGTTCGCGGATTCCCGTGACGGTTCCGTCTTCTGCGCGGAGGATGCGACCGTAGCCAGTGGCGTCCTCGAGCACGGCGGTGAGGACGGTGACGGCGTTGCCCTCGGCCTCGTGGGCGGCGACGAGCTCTCCGAGCAGGCCACCGGTGAGCAGCGGGACGTCGCCGTACGTGACCACGACCGTTCCGCCCAGTCGTCCTTGGGGGTCGAGCGTGTCGAGCGCTTCCAGTGCCGCCTCGACCGCGCGGCCGGTGCCTGGCACATCGTCCTGGTCCACAATCAGGGCTTTCGGATCGAGGGCGGAGACGTGTGCGGCCACGAGGTCGCGTTCATGCCGGACCACCAGGGCCAGCTCGCGGGGGCTGATACTGCGGGCCGCCCGGAGCGCGTGGCCGACCAGCGAGCGGCCGCCGATCTCATGGAGAATCTTGGGGGTACGGGATTTCATCCGGGTACCGGCCCCTGCAGCTAGTACGATCACGGCGGCTGGGCCAGTATTCTCGGGGCTCACGTATTGGCTCTCCTTGCTTGGTTGCGCAGTGTGTCTCGCCAAGTTCCGCCCATAGGACTCGAACCTATACTCCACGGCTCCAAAGGCCGGGGTGCTGCCATTACACCAGAGCGGACCGTGCCCAGGCTTGACCTGTGGCACGAGAATCAATTCTGCCACGAAGGTTGATGCTCGTGCGACTCAGCGCCGCGGAAGGGGGCGGGCAGGCGCGGGTGGGCGCGGGTGGGCGGCGCCACGGGACATGCCCAATCTTGGTCTGCGCGGCGGGACATGTGCCGCGGGATTCACGAGCTCCGCGGAACGTGCCTTCCCCGGGGCACGCGCCGAGACCCCGTCCCCTAAGCGGGACATGCCCAGCGTTGGTTCCGAGCGGTGGACATAATGCCAATATGCCCATCCCTGGCCCGCGCCGAGGAACATGCCCAGCGGGAATTCAGCCCTCCAAGGGACATGTCCAGTGTTGGTCTGCGCGGCGGGACATGTGCCGCGGGATTCACGAGCTCCGCGGAACGTGCCTTCCCGGGCGTGCGTAGAGACCCCGTCCCCTAAGCGGGACATGCCCAGCGTTGGTTCCGAGCGGTGGACATAATGCCAATATGCCCATCCCTGGCCCGCGCCGAGGAACATGCCCAGCGGGAATTCAGCCCTCCAAGGGACATGTCCAGTGTTGGTCTGCGCGGCCGGACATGTGCCGCGGGATTCACGCACTCCGCGGAACGTGCCTTCCCGGGCGTGCGCAGAGACCCTGGTTCCAATGCGGAACATGCCCAGTGTTAGTCCCGAGCAATGGACATAATGCCAATATGCCCATCCCTGGCCCGCGGCGAGGGACATGCCTAGCGGAAATTGAGCCCTGCGAGGGACATGCCCAGCGGAAATTCAGCCCTGCAAGGGACATGTCCCGTGGGTTTTGAGGGCTGCGAGGGACATGTCCAGCGGCGGGTGCTCACGCTGGACATGTCCCGGGATGGGCAGGAGGCTACTCCCCCAGCACTTCCAGGGCCTCGAGCCATTCGAGTTCAAGGGCTTCGCGTTCGCCGGCCAGTTCCTGGAGTTTCGCGTTGAGCCCGGCGAGCTGGTCGAACTTGCTGGCGTCCCCGGCCCCGGCGGTCATCTGGGCGTGGATCTTGTCTTCCTGCTGCTTGAGTTTGCCCAGCTGGCGGTCGATCCGGTTCTTGGCCTTGCGGGCGTCGCGCTTTTCGGCCTCAGAAGGGCCGCTGGCGGCGGGCGCGGATCCCCCGCCCGCGGAGGTGACGGGGTTGCCGCCGCCGGTGATCGTGGAGCCGGCCAGAGCCCCTTCCCGCAGTTCGAGGTACTGGTCCACGCCGCGCGGCAGGGCGCGGATCTTGCCGTCACCAAGGAGCGCCATCTGGTGGTCCGTGACGCGCTCAAGTAGGTAGCGGTCGTGGCTGACGACGACGAGCGTGCCGGGCCAGCCGTCGAGCACATCTTCGACGGCGGCGAGCGTGTCGGTGTCGAGGTCGTTGGTCGGCTCGTCAAGCATCAGCACGTTCGGCTCCCCCACGAGCAGGCGCAGGAGCTGCAACCGCCGGCGTTCGCCACCGGAGAGGTCCTTGACCGGGGTCCACTGCTTCTCGTTGGTGAAGCCCAGCTGCTCCACGAGCTGGCCGGCGGTGAATTCCTTGCCGCCGACGTTGAAGGAGCGCTTTTCCCGCTCGATCACTTCGATCACGCGCAGATCCGAGACGTCGTCGAGTTCCTTGACCTCCTGGGTCAGGACCGCGGTGACCACCGTCTTGCCGCGCTTGACCTTCCCGGAGGTGGGCTGGATCTCGCCGTTGAGGAGTTTGAGCAGGGTGGTCTTGCCGGCGCCGTTGACGCCCACGAGGCCCAGCCGCTCCCCGGGGGCGAGGCGCAGCGTGATGTTGTCGAAGAGCTTCTGCCCGGGCTCGCCGCCGAGGAAGTCCAGCGAGACGTGCTCGAGGTCCAGGACATCCTTGCCCAGCCGGGCGGTGGCCATCTTGCTCAGCGCCGTCGAGTCGCGCGGCTCGGGGACGTCCGCGATCAGGGCGTTGGCTGCCTCGATCCGGAACTTGGGCTTGGCGGTGCGGGCCGGGGCACCGCGCCGGAGCCAGGCGAGTTCCTTCTTCACGAGCTGCTGGCGCTTGCTTTCCATCACGGACGCGGACCGGTCCCGCTCGGCGCGGGCCAGGACGTAGGCGGCATAGCCGCCGTCGAACGGGTCCATGATGCCGTCGTGGATTTCCCAGGTCTTGGTGCAGACTTCGTCGAGGAACCACCGGTCGTGGGTGACCACGAGGAAGGCGCCCTGGTTGGCCCGCCAGCGGGTCTTCAGGTGCCGGGACAGCCACGCGACGCCTTCGACGTCGAGGTGGTTAGTGGGCTCGTCGAGCATGATGACGTCGTGGTCCTCGATCAGCAGCTTGGCCAGCGCCACACGCCGCTTCTGCCCGCCGGAGAGCGCGTGGACGTTGGCGTGCCAGTCGACGTCGGACACCAGCCCGCCCATGACTTCGCGGATCTGGGGATTGCGGGCCCACTCGTAGTCGGCCTGGTCCCCCACGATCGCGGCGCCGACGGTAAGGTCGCCGTCGAGCACGTCGCTCTGGTCCAGGTAGCCGATGTTGACCTCGCTGCGCTTGGTCACCCGGCCGGAGTCCGGGGTGGAGCGCATGGCCAGCAACCGCATCAGGGTTGACTTGCCGTCACCGTTGCGGCCCACCATCCCGATCCGGTCGCCCTCTTCAAGGCCGAGGGTAATGCCATCGAGGACGGTACGGGTTGCATACGAGACCGTGAGGTTCTCGCCGCCGAGCAGGTGTGCCACTGGGAACTGCTTTCTTAGGTGTATCGGTGAAGTGAAGCTGTGAAGTCATCGGATGCGGTGCGTCAAAAGCTCCTAAAGGAGCGTATCGGAGATGATCCGGGCCCCGTGCACCGGCCCGTGCACCGCCATGGCGTCGAGGCTGTGGTGCCGCAGCTCTTCGGCGAGCCCGGCGGCCGCGGCGGGGCTATGCGCGAGGAACGCGACGGTGGGTCCGGAGCCGGAGACGATGCCTGCGATCGCGCCGCAGGCCTCGCCGCGGCCCAGGGTCTCGCGCAGGCCCGGGGCCAGTTCGATCGAGGCGCGCTGGAGGTCGTTGACCAGGACGCGGCTCAGGGCGTCGGCATCGCCGCTGCGCAGAGCCGTGAGCACGCCGGGATCAACGGCGTCGGGTTCGTCCACCGCCAGGCCCTCGGCCGCGCGCAGGCGGTCCAGGGTGCGGTAGACCTCAGGGGTGGGCAGGCCGAAGTCCGCGCTGACCAGGACCCAGTCCGTCTGGGCCTTGACCAGGGCCGGCGAGAGGTCATCACCCAGGCCCAGTCCGACGGCGGTGCCGCCCAGCAGCGCGAAGGGAACATCGGCGCCGAGCTCGGCGGCCAGGTGGGCCAGCTCATCGCGGGACAGTCCGCTGTTCCACAACGCGTCGCAGGCCAGCAGGGTGGCGGCGGCGTCGGCAGATCCGCCGCCCATGCCGCCAGCCACGGGCACACGTTTGGTGATCTCCAGGTGGACACCCGTGGAGTGTTCCGAGACGTCGGCCATGATGGCGGCGGCTTTGTAGGCCAGGTTGCGGTGATCGAGCGGAATGTCCACCCCGTCGAGGTCCACGGTGCTCGCGTCACTGATGCTGACGGTGATCTCGCCGGTATCGGTGCTGGTGGCGGCAATTTCTTCGTAGAGCGAGACAGCCAGATAGACGCTCGCCACGGAGTGGTAGCCGTCAGGCCGCAGCGGTCCGACATCCAGTGAGACGTTAACCTTGCCTGGAGCTTTCACCCGGACGGTCCTCGCGGCAAAGCGCCCTCTCACTGCGTTCATGGCTCCACGCTATGGCATCGCGGCCCGGGCTCCAAGCACGCAACAGCCCCCGGCGGCGCCCATGCAGAGCTCACAAGGAGCTCAGGAGTCCGGTTGTCCGTGGGCTTCGGCGATTCTGGCGAACGCCGCGATGTCGATCACTTCGCCGCGTGCGGTGGGGTCGACGCCGGCGGCCCGCAGGCAGCGTTCGGCCTCCGCGGCGCTGCCGGCCCAGCCGGCCAGCGCGGCCCGGAGCGTCTTGCGGCGCTGCGCGAAGGCGGCGTCGATCACAGCGAAGACCTGCTCCCTGGTGGCGGTCGTGACGGGGGGCTCCCGGCGCGTGAAGGCGACGAGTCCGGAATGGATCTTGGGCGCTGGCCAGAAGACGTTCATGCCGATCACGCCGGCCTTGCGCATGCTGCTGTACCAGGCGGCTTTGACGGATGGAACGCCGTAGGTCTTGGAACCGGGCCCGGCCGCGAGCCGGTCGGCGACTTCATCCTGGACCATGACCAGGCCGTGCTGCAGGCTCGGGAAGTGCTGCAGCAGGTGCAGCACCACGGGAACGGCCACGTTGTAGGGAAGATTCGCCACGAGCGCGGTCGGCTCGACGGGAAGTTCGGTGACCCGCATGGCGTCGGCCAGGACGAGGTGGAAGTTCCCGACGGCGTGCGGACGCCACTCGGCCACAGTGGCAGGCAGGCGCCCGGCAAGGACCGGATCGATCTCGACGGCGACCACGCTGCGGGCGGCGTCCAGCAGGCCAAGGGTCAGCGACCCGAGTCCGGGCCCGACTTCCAGGACGGTCTCATCGGCCCGGATGTCGGCCGCGTTCACGATCCGCCGGATGGTGTTGCCGTCGATCACGAAGTTCTGCCCGAGGGTCTTCGTGGGCCGCACGCCGATTTCCTCTGCCAGCCGGCGGATATCGGAGGCACCCATCAGCGGTGCGGGCGCCGCTCCGGGCAGGCTTTCGGGGGCGGAGGGGCTCGGTTCAGTCACCTAGGTATCCTATCCCGGCGCCGGTACGCCGCAGGCCGGGTCCGGAGGGAATCCGGACCCGGCCTGTGCACTCCCCCGGCTGTGGTCGGCAGCCGCGGGAGTCGGGCGTTCAGTGGCGGGCGGTCAGCCGCCGGTCGGGCCTGTTAGCTGGAGGCCGCCCAGCCGCAACCCCAGGGCTGCAGTCCGCGCTGGGCGTAGACCCGGTTGGCGACGGCGATCTGCTGGGCCTTGGTGGCGGCCGCGGCGTTCGGGGCGTAGGCGCCGCCGCCCGAGCTGAGCCAGGTACCGACGTCAAACTGCAGGCCTCCGTAGTAGCCGTTGCCGGTGTTGGTGGACCAGTTGCCGCCGGATTCGCACTGGGCGATCTTGTCCCACATGCCCTGGTTCATCATGGCGGGGGCGGCCGCACCGGTGTTGGCGGCGGGCTCGGGCTTTTCCTTGGTGCCGACAGTGACCTTTTCGGTGACGGGCTGGACGCTGACGGTCTCGGACACCAGGGTCCGGGAGGCTTCCCGGCCATCCACGAGGACCAGCTTGAAGTTCTTGCTGGTGGTACCGGCGACGCCGGCCTGGGTAACCTTCTTCTCACCCTTGAACATGTCAGCACTCTCGGTGGTGAGCGTTTCGAAGGCGACGGGCTCGGTGGTGTTGGCCGTCTTGCTGACGTCGACGCGGGAGACCTTAATCACCATGTCATTGACCACCGGAGCGTTCCCGGGCTGGGAGACGCGGTCGCTGGCCCCGAGCGAAAGCCCGGCGTCCTCGAGCACTTTGGCGACTGTGGCCGCCGTCGTGGTGGTCGCTGCCGCCTTGCCGTCCGCAACGAGGCTCACCTTTTTAGGCGTCGAGATGGAGACGAAGGAGCCCGAGACGGCAAGCTGGGCGTCCTTGGGCACGGAGACCTGCGAGGCGCTGGCCACGCCGAGTTCGGTCACGAGCCCCTCGACGGTGGGTGCGGTGGTGGAGATGGTCCGTTCGGCGCCGTCCAGGCTGACCTTGACGGCCTTGGCGAGGTTGACGTTGATGACTGACCCGTCCTGCACGTGGGCGTCCGCCGAAGGCGACACCCTGTCAGATGGCTGCAGTTCAACCTTGGCACTCTTGACGACTTCGCCGACGGTTCCGCCGAAGGTCTGGACGGAGCTGACTTTGCCATCCACGTTGAGTGTGATCGTCTTGTTATTGCCGACGAAGGCCACGAGGCCCAGCACCAGTGCCACCAGCACCACGAGCTGCGTGCCAACCTTGACGAAGCTGAACTTGCCGTCCGATGTGAAGAACTTGACCACAATTGCCCGAATCTCTTGGACCTTCCGGGCACGGGGAAAAGTGCACGTGGCCATCCCCCGTGAGCGCGCCAACGGCGGCTCCGGACAGCGTCCGGAGCGTCACGGAACATGCGTGCACTGCCTCACCCAAAACGAGAGCGCGCATGTGGTTTGTTTGCCACAATGCACGCCCTGCTGGAGTGAAATTATCCGTAGGCCTTCCCCGACCCCGGCTAATAGTTGACCACTGTAATCGAAGCGTTATAAAGGAACCAAGAATTTGTGCATACCTGGTATCTATGCCGGGGAGCTGGATCAGGAAGGTTCAGTCCCAGGATCCGTATGCCCGCACCGTATTTGCGGCGATCTGGGCACACAGCCCGGAAAGCTCCGACCCAGTCACATCGGCCATGGCCCGCACGGTGTACGGAACCATGTAGCTCGCGTTGGGCCGGCCGCGATGCGGGTGCGGGGTGAGGAAGGGCGCGTCGGTCTCGACCAGGATCCGGCTCGGCTCAGCGATAGCCAGCGCTTCCCGCAGGTCCGTCGCGTTCTTGAATGTCACAGTTCCGGCAAAGGACATGTACCAGCCCTCCGCGTTGCAGGTCCGGGCGAGCGCCTCGCCGCCGGAGAAACAGTGGAAGACCACCCGCTCCGGGGCCCCCTCTTCGCGCAGGACCTGGACGACGTCGTCGTGGGCGTCGCGGTCGTGGATTTGCAGCGTCAGTCCGAGCCGTTTGGCGATGTCGATATGGCGGCGGAACGAATAGCGCTGGTGGGCCAGGCCCTCGCCCTCGGTCCGGAAGAAGTCCAGGCCGGTCTCCCCGATCGCCCGGATCCTCGGATGGGCGGCAAGCTCCTCGATCTCGGCCAGGGCCTCCTCCAGGCCGCCGCGCCGGGCGTAGCCGGGGGCGTCGTTGGGGTGGAGGGCAACAGCGCCCAGGAGCCGTGAATCGAGGTCGACCGCGTTGACCGTAAACCGGGACGATTCGAGGTCGCAGCCCACCTGCACGGCGCCTTGGACGCCCACGGCGGCGGCGGCATCGAGGGCATCCTTGATGCCCACCTCGAGCTCCGCGTCGGGAAAGTCCAAATGCGTGTGGTTGTCCATGACCGGCACGGGAAGCGGTTCCGGTGCGGGCGGATACCCGCTGCGTCCGGTACCGTCGTTTCCAGGCGACCGGAAGGGGACGGGAGTGAGGGGATTGGGCATTCATCCACCCTAACCGGAGGCCAGATTTCCCCGGAACTCTCTGTCAGGGCCGGCAGTTGTGTTAGTAGTCTGTTAATACTCTGTAATTTCCCCGTTAGGAAACAGGTGAATGCCACTGCGGGGCCCCGGCCGCCGCGGGCGGTCAGATCCGGGACCCACCAGGGCTGAAAGGCTGCCGATGGATTACCACCGCACTTCCGTAGACGACATCCTCCCCCAGGGACAGAGCCTCCCGGGCCGCGCGTCCTTGGACCCAAACGCAGCCGGACAGCGGCCCCCGCGGCATGAACTGCCGGCCATGGATGCCGACGCTTTCCACTCAGCCAGCACCCGGATCCTGACGGCGATCAATACGGTCATCGACGGCAAGGCCGAAGCGGCCAAACTGGCGCTCACGGTCCTCCTCGCCCAGGGCCACCTGCTCCTCGAAGACGTCCCGGGGGTGGGCAAGACGCTCCTGGCGAAGACGCTGGGCCGCACCATCGACTGCTCCGTCAGCCGGATCCAGTTCACCCCGGACCTGCTCCCGTCCGACGTCACGGGCGTGTCCATCTACAACCAGGCGACCCGGACCTTCGAGTTCCGGCACGGCGCGGTGTTCGCCAATATCGTCATCGGGGACGAAATCAACCGCGCCTCGGCCAAGACCCAGTCAGCCCTGCTGGAGTGCATGGAGGAGCACCAAGTCACGGTGGACGGCACGTCCTACCGGCTGGATGAGCCCTTCATGGTGGTGGCGACGCAGAACCCCATTGAGATGGAGGGCACGTATCCGCTGCCGGAAGCGCAGCGGGACCGCTTCATGGCCCGGATTTCCATGGGCTACCCGGACCGTGAGTCCGAGATGGAGATGCTCGAAACCCACCAGGCCTCCTCTCCGCTGGCGCGTGTGACGGCAGTGGTCACCGCGGCGGAAGTGGCCGCCATGATTGCCACGGTGCAGCAGGTGTACGTGTCCCGGTCCATCAAGGAATACACCGTGGCCCTGGGCCGGGCCACGCGGGAAAGCGGGCTTCTCCGGCTCGGCGCCAGCCCGCGGTCCATGCTGCAGCTCCTGCGTGCGGCGAAGGCCACCGCCGCGCTGGAGGGCCGGGACTTTGTGCTGCCGGACGACGTCGTCAGCGTCGCCGAGGCGGTGCTCGCCCACCGGATCATCCTCGACCGCAAGGCGGCCAGCGCGGGTGAGACGCCGCAAAGCGTCATCCGGGCCATCATCGCCAAGATACCCGTCACCCCGGACGTGACGGCCTCACCCAACGGAACCGGCGGCTCTGGCCGGAAGAAGGCCTCGGCCATGGCAGCCGCGCCGCCGCCCAACGTGCCCAATCCGCGCTAGGGAATGGCTCCGCCGTGGCGATAAGGGATCGGTTCCCCGGGCACTTCTTCAGCAGCCGCGGCTGGGGCCTGCTCGGCGCGGGTGCGGTGTCGCTGCTGGCCGCGCAGATCATGGGGCGCCGGGACCTGCTGGCCCTGGCCGTCCTGCTGCTGGTGCTGCCGGTGCTCGCCCTGGCCGGAACCCGGGTCCTGAAGCCGAGGTTCCGGGTCTACCGCGAATTCAGCCCGTCGCCGGTTGAAACGTCCGCCCGTGCCACGGTGCGGCTGGCCGTCGCGCGGACCGGGGCGGGCACAGGCCACGCGGTCATGGAGGAACACTTGCCGGCCCGGTTCGGCGAATCGCCTGTCTTCCGGTTCCCGGCCCGTGCGGCAGCCGGCGGCACCAGCCGCTATGAGTACCACCTCCGCTCGGCCCGGCGAGGCCAGTTCCTGATCGGGCCCGTCACGGCGGAATTCAGCGATCCCTTCGGGCTCTCCTTCCACCGCCACGCGATTGACGACGGCGACCTCCTCACCGTGACGCCCGCCGCCATCGAGCTGCCGGAGACCGGGCTCGCCGGTGCCCGCGGGCACGACGGTGTCACACCCACGCGGGCCCGGGCCAATCCCAGCGACGACGACGTCATGACCCGCGAATACCGCCACGGGGATCCGCTGCGCCGGGTGCACTGGGCCGCGACCGCCCGCCACGGGTCCCTCATGGTGCGGCAGGAGGAATCCGTCACGACCCCCGAGGCGACCATCATCCTGGACCAGCGGCTCTCGGCCTACCCCCACGGGGTGTTCGGCCACAGTGCACATTCCTCCGGCGGCCACCCGGGCGGCGGGGAGGGGGACGGCCACGACCTGCTGACCTCTGATGCCTTCGAGTGGGCTGTCACGGCGGCGATGTCGATCGGGGCCCACCTCGCGGAACGCAACTACTCGCTGCGGTTCCTGGACAGCGCGGGCGCGCCGGCCTTCCGGAATTCGCCGTCCGCTCCCGACCCGGAAGCCGAGGAATACACCGGAACGGCCGGGCTGCAGTCCATCGCCGAAAGCCTGGCTGCCATCGAGCTTTCCGGCCCGCACCACACCCACCTCCACAACCACCCGCGCCGTGACCGCACGGCGCCCCGCCCCCAGGCCCGCCCGCAGGAGGCCGCGACGGGAACCAGCACCGGATCCTCCGCGCCGGGTGGATTCCGCTCCGGGGCCGGTGCAGGCACCGGGAATGCCCCGCACGCCTTCGACGACACCCTGATGGACAAACTTTCCGCCCACCGGCTGCGCGGACCTGTCCTGGCGGTCCTGGGCAGCCTGACCCCGGCCGAGGCCCGGGCGCTGTCCCCGGCCGCCGGGTTCGGCGCGAACGCCTTCGCGCTGCTGGTCACGGACCGGGCACAGGACTCCGGCGAAGTGCCCGAGGTGCTGGAGGCGCTGCGGCTGGGCGGATGGCGGGCCCTGGCGGTATCCGCCCAGAGCTCGCTGCCTGACGCCTGGGCAGCCTTCGACCAGGCAGACCCGGGGATGTCCGCCGGGGCCGACGTCCGCCGCGGCGTGGGGGGCCGGCCATGACCCTCGCCCCGCAACGCAGCCACGGCACCGGCACGGCCGGCGAAGAAGAACCGACGGCCCTCTCCCCCGGTGCGGCGTCCCGGCCGGACGGACCCGGCGCCCGGCCCTGGGTGATGGCGACCGCCGTCGCGGTGGCCGTCGCGGGCGCGGCCCTCGGATTCAACGGCGTCCTGCGGGGCTGGGCCTGGTACTCCCCGGTGTTCAGCACCGTCCTCTCCGTTGCGTTCTCCCTCGCGGTGCTCCGGTCCCTGCGTGCCCGGCCCTGGCTGGTGACCGCCGGCGGCCTGGTGGCCCTGATCGTGGCCGTGACCTTCATCTTCTTCCGGCAGCACAGCATTTCCGGGTTCATCCCCTCCCCGGAGACCGGGAACTACCTGGGAAAGTTCCTCCGGCGGGCCAGCGAAACGGTCCTGGCCGAGAGCACCCCAGTGGCCCCCAACGCCGGAATCGTCATGCTGATCTGCGCGGTCCTCGGGCTGCTCGTGATCCTCATCGATGCCCTGGCGTTCCCGCTGGCGCTGCCGGCCACGAGCGGGCTCGGGATCCTGGCAATCCTCGTGGTCCCGGCCATGGTCAAGCCGCAAAGCGTGGGGGTGCTGGGGTTCGTGGGCGCCGTAGTCGGGTACCTGTTGATCCTCGGCTGCAGCCATTGGTACACGCCGGATACCCGCACCCTGGCCGACACCGCCCGCAACCCCGGACAGCTGCGGCGCGGCACGGTCACGGCCGTCGCGGCGCTGACCCTCACGCTGGTGCTGCAGCTGGTCATCCCGGGTTTCGACCAGGGCACGTTCCCGCAGGGCTCGCGGCTGAACCCGTTCGGCGGCGCCACCGGCCTCAATCCGATGATCAGCCTGGGCAACAGCCTGCGCAGCCCCTCCGGCGAGGGCCGGATCACCTTCGCCACGAACGCGCCGACGACGCCGTACCTGCGCTCGGTGACGGTGGACACCTTTGACGGCGATGCCTGGTCACCCGATGACCGGGAGTCGAGCCGGCAGCCGGGAACGGGCCGGCTCGAGGCCGGGCATGAGACCGCCCCGGCCGAGCTCCGCGTGATTACGGCCGTCAACACCGGCCAGTACACGAGCCCGTACCTGCCCGCGCCGTATGCGCCGGAAGCTGTCAACGGCCTCTCAGGGCGCTGGAGCTGGGACCCCGCCACGCTGAGCATCAAGGGTGTGGACACAAATTCCCGCGACCAGCAATATGTGGTCTCGTCCGTCACTCCGCAGCTCACGGCAGCGCTGCTGGCGGGCGCTTCCGGGCAGGTGCGCGGTGTCCCCGAACTGTTCCTCCGGGAACCGTCGAATGTTCCGGAGGTTGTGCGCAGCACGGCTAAAACTGTGACGGCGGGTGCCAACTCGCCGTATTCGCGGGCCATGGCCATCCAGAGGTATTTGCGCTCCGCCGAGTTCACCTACTCGCTGCAGTCCCCCGTGCAGGGCGGCTACGACGGCAACGGCCTGTCCGTGCTGGCGGACTTCCTGACCCAGAAGAGCGGCTACTGCATTCATTTCGCCTCCGCCATGGCCGTGATGGCCAGGCTGGAGGGCATTCCGAGCAGGATCGCCGTGGGCTACGCGCCGGGGCGCCCCACCGGGGCCACGGTGGCGGTCTCGGGCCAGGGCCCGCTTCCGGAGTTCGAGGTCGATGCCCGGGACGCCCACGCCTGGCCGGAGCTCTACTTCCAGGGCGTCGGCTGGGTCGCGTTTGAGCCGACGCCATCCCGCGGCGTCGTTCCGGCGTACGCCACGGATGCCGCCGCACGCAGCGGTGCCAGCACCAACGACCGCAACGACGCCCTGACCCCCGGTGACGGATCCACCCAGGCACCGTTCCCGGCCCCCGGCACGGTTCCGCTTCCCGGAGCGGGCACGCCGGCGCCCAGCGGCGCGCAGGCGGCACAGGCGCTGTACGGTGTTGCCGCGGCGCTGCTGCTGGCGCTGCTGGTGGCCTCCCCGCGGCTGGTGCGCAGCGGCGTGCGGCGCCGCAGGCTAAGGACGGCGGCCCGCGGCAATCCCGGCGCCACGGCCGGGACGGCGCTGCCGGCCTGGGCGGAACTGCGGGATCTGGCCACGGACTACGGGGTGGCGCCCGGAGCGAGCGAAACGCCGCGGAATTTCTCCGAGCGGTTGCGCGCCTCGACGGTTTTCGGGGAACCCGGCGGTGCGGACGGGCCCGGCCAGCGGGCCGCGGCGGCCCTGACCGAGGACTTCGAACGTGAGCAGTACGGCCGCCCGGGCGGCGTGGCCGGCCCGGCGCGGGCCGCAGGCTCCGCGGATCCGGCCGACTCCGCCGCGGCCAGGATCGCCCAGGTGCAGTCCTCGCTGCGCGCCAACGCCGGCTTTCTGGTCCGGCTACGCGCGGCCTGGCTGCCGCCGTCGGTCATGGCCGGCTGGCGGCGCGCCCTCCGGCTGCCCCGCGGGTTCCTCTCCCGGACAGCACTACGCACCCGGCGGGGGTTCGCGGGATCCTGGGGGAAGATCCGCAACTCCGTCCGCCGGGTGCGCCGCGGGTAGCTGGTGTGGCTAGCCGGCGTAGGGGTCGGCGATGCCGATGTACTGCGTGTAGAGGTATTCCTCGATGCCCTCGAGGCCGCCTTCGCGGCCCAGGCCGGACTGCTTGACGCCGCCGAACGGGGCGGCAGCGTTGGAGACCACGCCGGCGTTCAGGCCCAGCATGCCGGTCTCGAGCCGTTCGCCCATCCGGATGCCCCGGTTCAAGTCCCGGGTGAAGACGTAGGCCACCAGCCCGTATTCGGTGTTGTTCGCGAGCCGGACAGCCTCGTCCTCGGTGTCAAAGGTGATGATCGGGGCGACGGGTCCGAAGATTTCCTCGGACAGGATCCGGCTGCCCTCGGTCACGCCGGTGAGGATCGTGGGCTTGTAGAAGTAGCCCGGGCCCTCGACGGCGGAGCCGCCGGTCACGGCGACAGCACCGGAGTTCACGGCGTCGGTGACGAGTTCGTGGACCTTGTCCCGGCTCTTGGCATCGATCAGCGGGCCGACCTTGGACTCGGCCTCGGTGCCCCGGGCCGTGGTCATCTCCGCCATCTTCGCGGCGAACTTCTCCGCGAACTCGGCCGCGACGGACTCGTGCACGATGAACCGGTTCGCCGCCGTGCAGGCCTCGCCCATGTTCCGCAGCTTCGCCAGCATCGCCCCGGCGACGGCGGCGTCGATGTCGGCGTCCCCGAACACGACGAACGGGGCGTTCCCGCCGAGTTCCATCGAGGTCCGGAGCACCGTCTCGGACGCATCAGCGAGCAGCCGGCGGCCGACCTCGGTGGAACCGGTGAAGGACAGCTTGCGCAGGCGCTGATCCTTGATCAGCGGACCCGTGGTGGCGCCGGCCGTGGAGGTCGGGATGACGTTCAGGACACCGGCGGGCAGGCCGGCCTCGACCATCACGGCCGCGAACAGCTGGGAGGTCAGCGGGGTCAGGTTCGCGGACTTGAGCACCATCGTGCAGCCGGCCGCGACCGCGGGGGCGATCTTGCGGGTGGCCATCGCCAGCGGGAAGTTCCACGGCGTAATCAAAAGGCACGGGCCCACGGGCTTCTTGGTCACCAGCAGCCGGGACTTGCCGTCCGGGGAGACCGAGTAGCGGCCGAACGCGCGGACGGCCTCTTCCGAGAACCAGCGCAGGAACTCGGCGCCATAGGTGACCTCGCCACGGGCCTCGGCCAGCGGCTTGCCCATCTCCAGGGTCATCAGGAGCGCGAAGTCCTCGGCCCGTTCGGTCACCAGCTCGAAGGCGCGGCGCAGGATCTCGCCGCGTTCCCGGGCCGGGACCTTGGCCCAGGACTCCTGCGCGGCAGCGGCCGCGTCCAGGGCCGCCTTGCCGTCTTCGGGACCGGCGTCGGCAATGCTGAGCAGGACCTTCCCGGTCGCGGGATCCTCGACGTCGAAGGTCTTCCCGGACACGGCCGGACGCCATTCGCCGTTGATCAGCAGACCCGTCGGAACGGACGCCAGCAGGGCGCTCTCCCGGTCCGCGGAAACAATAGGCTGGGCAGTTACAGTCACAATGACTCCCTCGTCAGCAATTCGGTTGAACTAGTGTGGGCACAAGTTTTTGAATGAGTTTTCGTTGTAGGCGCTCGTTCCCACAGGCAGGCACGGGCGTCTGGATTACTGCCACGCTACTGCCGCGCTCACTGGCAAGTCTATGCATGCGCGCACTACTGTATCCAAACTATGCTGTGCAGCTGCACAACCGTTCTGTGTGGGCGTGGAGCCCGGTTCCGGCCCCGGAGGCACGGCGGCGCGCCGGAACCTGCCGCCCGGCACCCAGCACCTGGCTCAGCGCACGGCTCAGCGCGCGGCGAGGACCGCGGCATAGAGTTCGCGCTTGCTGACCTTCGCGTCATCGGCCACTGCGGCGACGGCCTCCTTCAGCCGGATGCCCTGGGCTATCAGCCCGTTGACGGCAGCCACATGATCCTCGGGACGGCCGGGTTCGCGTTCCGGGGCGCCGCCCACCACCACGGCAATTTCGCCGCGCACTTCGCTGGACTCGGCCCATTCAAGCAGTTCGCGCAGGGTGCCGCGGATGACCTCTTCATAGGTCTTGGTGAGTTCACGGCAGACGGCGGCCCGGCGGTCGGCGCCAAAGCTCTCCCGCAGGGCCCTCAGCATGGGCTCCAGCCGGTGCGGTGCCTCGAAAAACACCATGGTGCGCCGCTCGGTGTCGAGATCCGCCAGCCGCGAGGAACGTTCACCGGCCTTGCGCGGCAGGAAGCCCTCGAAGCAGAACCGGTCCGTCGGCAGGCCCGACAGGGCCAGGGCGGTCAGCACGGCGGAGGGTCCCGGCGCCGCGGTGACGGTGAGGCCGGCCGCCACGGCGCCTTCAACCAGCCGGAACCCCGGATCAGAGACCGAGGGCATGCCGGCGTCGGTCACCATCACCAGGGTCTTGCCGGACCGGACCTGCGCCAGCAGGTCAGCCGTCTTGGCTGCCTCATTGTGCTCGTGATAGCTGATGATCCGGCCCGCCACGGTGACGCCGAGGTTCTGCACGAGGCGGTGCAGCCTCCGGGTGTCCTCCGCGGCGACGATGTCCGCCGTCGCGAGCAACTCCACGAGCCTCGCCGAGGCATCGCCCGCATTGCCGATCGGCGTCGCGGCGAGGACGATCCTGCCAGGCCCGCCGGAGGCGGACACAGCGGCGGACACAGACGCCGAATCAGCGGCGGGAACGGCGGCGGCGTCATCGCCGTCGAGGGGAGGATCGAGGGGAGGAAGGGGGGAAGGGCTGGGTTCGTGGTCCACAGGACCAGCCTACTGCCGCCGGGGCGGGGGCCTGCGGGCACAGCTGCGAAAGGTAGCATGGGCAACGTGACCCAGACCCCCACGCGGCAGCCCGAGACTGGCCCTGATGCTTCGCCGGCAACAGGTCCCGGCCGTCCCGACGGCCGGGCGGCCGGCAAGGACCGGAGCCGCTTAAGCACCGGCCGCAACCTTGAAGGGCACCGCTGGATCGGCCGCCCCGCCGAGGCCAACACCCCGGAGGCCCTCCGTGAGCGCCTGATCGGCGGCCTCCAGAGCTGGCGGGACTACCCGGCGTCGCTTCGGCTCTGGTACTGGCTCATTCCCGTCCTGACGGCCGCGCTGGGCGGCGTCCTGCGGTTCGTCCGGCTGGACACGCCGCGCAACCTGGTCTTTGACGAAACGTACTATGTCAAAGACGCGTACTCATTCCTGGTCAGCGGATACGAGCGCAGCTGGCCGGACCGGGCGAACGACTCGTTCATCGCCGGCAACCCCGGCGTGCTGCTGAACACGCCGGAGTACGTCGTCCACCCGCCGGTCGGCAAGTGGATGATCGCCGCGGGCATGTGGCTGTTCGGGGCGGACAACCCCTTCGGCTGGCGGTTCGGTGCGGCCCTGACGGGGACACTGTCCATCCTCCTGCTGGCCCTGATCGCGCAAAAGCTCTTCCGCTCGCTCACCCTGGGTGCCGTGGCCGGCATCCTGCTCGCCGTGGACGGCCACCACCTGGTCATGTCCCGGACCTCGCTGCTGGACATCTTCCTGATGTTTTGGATCCTCGCCGCGTTCGGGGCCCTGCTGATGGACCGCGACGACGGCCGGAGGCGGCTCGCTGCCCGGCTCGGCCGGCAGGCCGCGGCCTCCGCCACGGGGCGGCCCTCGGCGCTGCAGCTCACCTCCGGGCCCTGGCTCGGCATCCGGTGGTGGCGCCTCGCGGCGGGCGTCTGCCTGGGCCTGGCGGTCGGCACGAAATGGTCCGCCCTGTTCTTTCTGGCCGGATTCGGCCTGCTGACCGTCTTCTGGGACCTCAGCGCGCGGCGCATAGCCGGCGTGCATGCCTGGATCAGCGGCGGCATCCTCAAGGACGGCGTCCCGGCCTTCCTGAGCATCGTTCCGGTGGCCGCCCTGGTCTACGGCGCCACATGGACCGGGTGGTTCCGGTCCACGGACGCCTACTTCAGGCATTGGGCCGAGGCCAACCCCTCGGCCGAGTGGGGCTGGCTGCCGAACGCCGTACGGTCCCTGGCGCATTACCACCTGGAGGCCTACAAGTTCCACCAGGGCCTCAGTGCCGACCACCCCTACGAGGCCAGCGCCTGGAGCTGGCTGGTCATGGGCCGGCCCACGTCCTTCTTCTATGAATCCCCCGGGCAGGGCACCCCGGGCTGCGAGCTGACCAACTGCACCACCGCCATCCTCTCCGTCGGCAACCCGTTGATCTGGTGGAGCGCGGCCGTGAGCCTGGGTGTCCTGCTGTTCTGGTGGGCGGGCCGCCGCGACTGGCGCGCCGGCGCAGTCCTGGCCGGAGTGGCCGCAGGATATCTCCCCTGGTTCATGTACCCGGAGCGCACCACCTTCTTCTTCTACGCCGTGTCCTTTGAACCGTTCCTGGTGCTGGCGCTCGTCTATTGCCTGGGGCTGGTGCTCGGCCAGCGCGCCGACCCCCTCTGGCGCCGGCGGTCCGGGTTCTACCTGGTGGCGCTGTTCGTGGTGGCGGCCGTGCTGGTGTCCGCGTTCTTCTACCCGGTCTGGACGGCCGAGGTGATCCCGTACCAGGACTGGCGCATCCGGATGTGGATGCCGTCCTGGATCTAGGGCAGGATTGCAGGGGAATGTCCGCCGAACTCCGGGCGGACCAGGAAATGGAGACTCGGCTGTGAGAGAAGCAAGCACCGGACTGCTCGTGGAGCTGGACCCGGAGAGCAACGTGACTGACCTGCTCCTGGAGCAGCACGCGAAGGATCCCGTGCACGCCCTCTACTCCCGCAAAGGCCCCGGCGGCTGGACCGACGTCTCCGTCCAGCACTTCCTGGAGCAGGTCACTGCCCTGGCCAAGGGCCTGATCGCCGGCGGACTCACGCCGGGCGAGACCGTCGCGGTCATGTCCGCCACCCGGTACGAGTGGACGGTGGTGGACTTCGCCATCTGGTTCGCCGGCGGCGTCACCGTTCCGATCTACGAGACCTCCTCCGCGTCCCAGGTCGAGTGGATTCTCCATGATTCGGGGGCCCGGCGGGTGTTCGTCGAGGACCACGCCAGGGCCGCTCTCGTCCAGGGCGTCCTGGACGCCTCCACCGTCCTCGGTGACCGGCTTGTTGCCGTCGTGCGGATGGAGCACGACGGCGCCGCACCGAACCTGGCGAGCATGGCCGCGGCCGGCACCGGGGTGACCGACGCCGAGCTGGAACGCCACCGGACCGCGGCGTCCCTGGCGGATGTCGCGTCCCTGGTCTACACCTCGGGCACCACCGGCAAGCCCAAGGGCTGCGAGATCACCCACGCCAACTTTGCCCTGGTGGCCAAGAACATCGTCCTGTTCCTGCCCGAGCTCCTCATGCAGCCGCGTTCCCGGACGCTGATGTTCCTGCCCCTGGCGCACGTCCTGGCCCGGGCGGTGCAGGTGGTCTGCCTTAGCTCCGGATCCACCCTCGGCCACACCGCCAGCGCCAAAGAGCTCCTGGACGATCTGGACAGCTTCAAACCCACCTTTCTGCTGGTGGTCCCCCGGATCTTCGAAAAGGTCTACGCCGGAGCCGCGCAGAAGGCGGACGCCGCCGGCAAGGAACGTATCTTCACAGCCGCAGCGGCGGCCGCGATCGACTACTCCAAGGCCCTCGACGCCGCCTCCCGGGGCAACGGCACGGGCCCGGGGCTCCTGCTGCGTGCCCGGCACGCAGTCTTCGACCGGATCCTGTATCCCAGGCTCCGGCAGGCCTTCGGCGGCCAGCTGCGGTACACGGTCTCCGGCGCGAGCCCGCTGAGCTCCAACGACGCCCATTTTTTCCGCGGCGTGGGCATCCCCGTCCTGGAAGGGTACGGCCTGACCGAAACCACGGCGCCCTGCACAGCCAACACCCCGACACGGACCAAGGTGGGCACCGTCGGCATCCCGATTCCGGGCACCACAGTCCGGGTGGCTGACGACGGCGAGATCCTGGTCAAGGGCATTGGCGTCTTCAAGGGCTACCACGCGAACGAGGCCGCCAACGCTGAGGCCTTCGTGGACGGTTTCTTCCGGACCGGCGACCTCGGTTCCCTCGACGAGGACGGATTCCTGACCATCACGGGCCGGAAGAAGGACCTGCTGGTCACGGCCGGCGGCAAGAATGTCGCCCCGGGCCCGCTCGAGGAGAAGATCCGGGAGCACCAGCTGGTCGGACAGGCCGTGATCGTTGGCGACGGCCGGCCCTTCGTCTCTGCACTGGTGAACCTGGACCCGGAAGGACTGCGCAACTGGTGCGCCGCCCGGAAGGTGCCCGTCATGGCGCCGGCCGAAGCCGCCGCGGACCAGACGGTCCGCGCCGCGATCCAGGAAGCCATCGATGCCGCGAACCTCACGGTCTCCAAGGCCGAGTCGATCCGCAGCTTCGTCATCCTGGACGCCGACTTCACCGTGGAATCAGGGCACCTGACCCCCTCGCTCAAACTCAAGCGGGCCGCCGTCGTGCGGGACTACGAACAGCACATCAACCGGATCTACGGCTGACCCCGGGCAACCGGCCCGTCGTCAGACGGTGTGCCGGGTGCGCGCCGGGCCCTCTGCGTCGCTGCCGGCCGTGCCGTCCGCCGCGGGCGCAGCCTCGGCGGTGGCGCCAGTGCCGGCATCAGTATCGGTGCCCTTGGATGTGGCGGCGGCCTTCTTGCCGAGGCCGCGGCGCCGGCGCGTGGGCCAGGTCAGGACGAGGGTGACCAAGGAAGCGAGCAGCACGAGGCTTCCGATGACGATCCCGGCGTCCATCCAGAACTGGCCCGGGAAGAGCCGGATCAGGGTGTCCTGAAGCGTAAATGTCCAGGTCCCGTTGGCGAAGAAAATACGGTGGAAATCGGTGAAGAACTGCTCCCAGCCGAGTACCGCAAGGGTCCCGAGGCCGATGATGAGCGCAAGGGTGAAGATCGAGCCGGCGAACAGGCCGCGGCGGACTCCCCCGTTATGGCGGCGCTTGAGGTAGATCACGGCCACCAGGCCCAGCAGGATCAGCAGGGTACCGGCGCCGAAAGTGGACAGGATCACGGCCTTGACGTCGACCATGTGGCTGACTTCGCCGTCCTTGAACAACCGCTCCCCGCTTTGGTCCACAAGATCGCCGAGGTAGCGGGGGCCCGACCAGTTGCTGAGGTAGTCCACCGCGTAGGAACCGTACGTCATGCGGTCATCGGTGCTGAAGCCGTAGCCGTCACCGGGGAAGCCCGGACGGTTGTATTCCACCCAGAGGAACAGAGGGCTGGTCACGGCGCGGACGGCGAGCACCAGCAGGATAACCGGGTAGAACACGGCGAGCAGCACCTGAAGCACCCGCGGGAGGACGGGCTTGGCCTTGGCCGCCTGCTCGCGTTCGGCATTCCGGCGTTCGGCGTTGCGGCGTTCGACTTCGTCCTCGGGGGCGGTGTCAGGACGTGCGCCGGCTGATACGCCGGCTCCTGCCCCGCGCGCCTTGTCATCCGACGGGGCAGCATTCGACGTGGCCACATCCGACTGGGCAGTATCCGACGGCCCCGTGGCGGCGGCCTCGGCCGCCTTGCGGTCGGCGCGGCTCTCCGGCTGGCTGGCGGTGGGCGTTGCCGACGGCGCTGGCGTGCCCGCAGTGGGCTTGCCGGCGGCGGCCGGCTTCATCCAGTCGAACGCCGGTTCGTCGGTGTCGTCCGACGGATCCAGGTGCGGATCCGGCCGGTCGGGAGGGGTGGGACTCTTGTCAGTCACGTGGAGCTTCGCTTCCGTAGGCTTCTGCGCTGCCCGGCCTGCGCCCGGCTGCGCAACTTATCTGGCTCTGAGCCTACCGTCAGAGGATTGGGCTCAGCGAGGTGCCACCCCGTCAGTTGGCGTATTGGGCCCAAGGGATGTTCCAGTCCCCGAAGCCGTCATCGAAGTTGGCGTACTCCCCCTCGGTGTTCACCACCTGGACGACGTCGCCGGTGGTCATATTGTCGAACACCCACTTCGCGCCGTCCGGGCCCAGGCCGATACAGCCGTGGGAGAGGTTCGTCTTGCCGATATAGGGCATCGCGGACTCCGTGGCCTGATGGATGAATTCCCCGCTGGGCGTCAGGCGCGTGGCGTAGTTGACGTCCAGCTGGCCGTAGTAGGCCGGGTCCCCCGGTTTGAGCCCAATAGTGGAGGCATCCATGTGCTCCACACGGTGCTTCTCCATGAACACGAGGAAGCCCCGTGCCGACGGGAACCGGGTGTCGCCCATGGTCGCCGGCCAGTGGCCGGCCGGCTTGTCGTTGATGCTGACCGAGAACGTATGGGCCTTGGCATCGGCGACGGCCACCTTCTTGTCCCCGATGTGGACCGTTACTGTCTTGTTGAAGTTGCCGACCTGCCCGTTGCCTAGCTCGACGCCGAACAGCTTCATGTCCATGGTGATGGTGCTGTTCGCGGCCCAGAAGGCCTCCGGCCGGTACCTGACAGTGTTGTTGTTGAACCAGTGGAAATCACCCACCTGGCCGGACGTCGAGGTGATCTTGATGGCCTTTTCGACGGCGGTCCGGTTCAGGACCGGCTCGCTGAAGGTGATCTGCAGGGGCTGGGCCACACCCACCTTCATCCCGTCCAAGGGGTATATGGCGGCGTCAGCCTCGTTGGCGGTCGAGACGGTGGTGAACGCGCGCGTGCTGTGGGTCTCGCGTCCCGCGTCGTCCACCACGGAGTACGTGAAGTTATACCGCGTGTTGAACGTCAGGTTGCCGGAGGACGTCCAGGCGGACCCGTCCGTGCCCAAGGTGCCGTCAACGGTGTCGCCGTCATCGCTCGTCAGGGCCACGCGGTCAATCCGGCCGTTCGTGACCTTGAGGGAAACCGGCGCCGCAGGGTTGACCTGCTTGGCGCCGTCGGCGGGCGAGACGGCCAGTTCAGCGGGGGCGACCACCGGGACGGCAAGTCCCGGCGTCGTCCGGGCCGGGGATCCGGCCTCGGAGGAAATCCCGGACTGGGCCAGCCCCGGAGCCGCCGCGGCGAAGGCTCCGCCGCCGGCTGCCAGGGCACAGAGCACCCCCAGCAGGGCGATCTTTCGGCCGGTACTCCAGGTTTTCAGGGCCATCACAGGACCCGGGCGTTTCCACACGTCATCCTGCCAGCATAAGCGAATTACCTTGGAACCCCGGCCCGATTCGACCACGATCCGGTTACAAAAGCGCCCCCAAAACGGTCACAGCAAAGGGCCCCGGACCTTCTTCCGGGGCCCTTTGGGAGGGGTTCCTAGTAGCGGTAGTGGCCGGGCTTGTACGGTCCGGCGACGTCGACGTCCAGGTACTCGGCCTGTTCCTTGGACAGCTCGGTCAGCTCCACATCGAGGGCACCCAGGTGCAGGCGGGCGACCTTTTCGTCCAGGATCTTGGGCAGGACGTACACCTGGTTCTCGTATTCCCGCTCGCCCTCGGGCTGGCCGGCCTTCGTGAACAGTTCAATCTGGGCGATGGTCTGGTTGGCGAAAGAGTTGCTCATGACGAACGAGGGGTGTCCGGTGGCGTTGCCGAGGTTCAGCAGGCGGCCTTCGGACAGGACGATGATGGAGCGGCCGCCCTTGCCCGTGGCCGGGTCAGCTTCGAAGACCCACTCGTGCACCTGGGGCTTGATCTCGACCTTCTTGATGCCGGGGACCCGCGCCAGCCCGGCCATGTCGATCTCATTGTCGAAGTGCCCGATGTTGCCCACGATGGCCTTGTCACGCATCTCGGCCATGTGCTTGGCCATGATGACGTCCTTGTTGCCCGTGGTGGTGATGAAGATGTGGCCTTCGCCGAGGACGGACTCCAGCTTGGCGACCTGGTAGCCGTCCATGGCCGCCTGGAGCGCGCAGATGGGGTCGATCTCCGTGACGATCACGCGCGACCCCTGGCCGCGGAAGGCCTCCGCTGCGCCCTTGCCGACGTCGCCGTAACCGCAGACGACGGCGACTTTGCCGCCCATCAGGACATCGGTGGCGCGGTTGATGCCGTCCGGCAGGGAGTGGCGGATGCCGTACTTGTTGTCGAACTTGCTCTTGGTGACAGAGTCGTTGACGTTGATCGCCGGGAAGAGCAGCTTGCCCTGCTCCGCCAGCTGGTACAGGCGGTGCACGCCCGTGGTGGTCTCCTCGGTGACGCCGAGCAGGAGGGCGCCGATGCGGGTCCATTTCTGCGGGTCGGCCTCGAGGGATGCGCGCAGCACGTCGAGGAACACCCGGCCTTCTTCGGACTCGTCCTCGGCGGCGGCGGGGACAGCACCGGCGGCCTCGAACTCGACACCCTTGTGCACCAGCATGGTGGCGTCGCCGCCGTCGTCCAGGATCATGTTCGGGCCCAGCTCAGGGTTGGCGTCGGCGCCCGGCCAGGTGAGGATCTGCTGGGCGGTCCACCAGTATTCCTCCAGCGTCTCGCCCTTCCAGGCGAAGACGGGGACTCCCTGGGGGTCCTCGACGGTGCCGTTGCCGACCACCACTGCGGCGGCGGCTTCGTCCTGGGTGGAGAAGATGTTGCAGGAGGCCCAGCGGACTTCGGCGCCGAGGGCGGTAAGGGTCTCGATCAGCACCGCGGTCTGGACGGTCATGTGCAGGGATCCGGCGATCCGGGCGCCCTTGAGCGGCTGGCTGGCGCCGAACTCCTCGCGCAGGGACATGAGTCCGGGCATCTCGTGCTCGGCGAGGCGGATCTGGTGGCGGCCCGCCTCGGCCAGGGAAATGTCCGCAATCTTGTAATCGAAAGTCATCTGAGTCCTTTGTTGTGGCCGGTGGCATCGCGTGTCTGGAGCTGGGCGATTCTGGATTGGAGCAGGATCTAAGCAGTCATTCGGTGCCGCGGGCATCCCCGATGGGTGCCCGGCAGCGTTTTGGGGCCGCTGTTCCGCGGCGTGGCGCGGGGCGCGCTATTCGGCGGCGTGGCGCGGGGCGGCGTCGTGCTGGTCAGCGGGGGCCGCCGCTGCGGCGGGCAGCAGTTCCGGCGGCAGCAGCAGCGGGATGCCGTCCTCGATTTTGTACCGCAGCTTGTTCCCGGCGCTATCTGCCGTGACGGTGACGAGCTCGTCGCCTTCCTGCACCAGGCCGGAGCCGGTGACGGGGCATCGCAGGACAGACAACAGTTCGGAACTGAGCTTGGGCATGGTTAACGCTCCCTGATGGGCGCCGCAACAGGGCGCCGGTGGCTGAGTGGCTGACGGCTTTTTGCAGTTTCCACCCTACCGCCAGTTGGCGCCTTAGGAAGGTTCGCGCAGGACGCGCAGATGTCCGCGCCGGGCACCCTCGGCCGGGGCCGGTGCCTCCAGCGCCGGGTGCAGCGTGCGCTGCCCCTTCGCCGTCTCCCCCGCAGCCGGCCGTGCGGCCGCCTCGCGGACCGCGTTGGCGAGGGCCAGGAGGTCGTCGGGGCCGGGACCGGCCGGAGTTGCGGGCATCGCCAGCCGCATGACTTCCCAGCCGCGCGGCACGGTCAGCGAATCGGCGTGCTGTTCGCACAAGTCATAGCAGTGCGGTTCGGCGTACGTCGCCAGCGGGCCCAGAACGGCCGTGGAGTCGGCGTAAACGTACGTCAAAGTGGCCACCGCAGAATTGCGGCAGGCAGACCTAGAACAAATACGAATTGCACCCACGACATCACAGACTACTCCCCCTCGGACCGGGCGCTGCGCATTGAAACGTCTGTCGTTGTGCCGCGGCGCGGCAGTGGTTGTGCCGCGGCGCGGCAGTGGTTGTGCCGCGGCGCGGCAGTGGTTGTGCCGCGGCGGGGCCGGGGCGGCGCGGCGGCGGATCGCCGTCGGGGCTGTATCGCGTATTTCATTGCGCGGGTTTAGAGTCAAGATATGCAGTCATCGCACCACGATTCGGGTTTCACGGTCCGGTTGGCTGACCCCGACGCCGGACGTACAGGCGCCGGTTCCGGCCCCGCCGGCGCGCCTCTGGCCGGGTCGCCCGCCGCCGTCCAGGGAAAGACCTTCCGGCAGCGCCGCAGGAACCGGCACGGCCGGGGCCTTCGTGGCGAGCTCATTCTCCCCACGCTGCCCGGCTACCGGACCCGCTCCGACCGCTTCGATGACTTCGTCCTGGACTCGGCCCAGCGGCTGCACGACATCTGGGGCAAGCCGCTCGACGGCGTCCGCTTCGCCGTTGACGAGATCCCCCCGGGCCTGGAGCAGCTCGTGGCGGACCGCACGCCCGCGCCGATGGGCGCTTTCACTGCTGCCACGGCCGAGGACGGACCGGTCATCACGCTGTACCGCCGGGTGGTGGAGCAGGTGTGCGGAACCCGGGACGAACTCCAGGACCTCGTGCACGACGTCGTCGTGGAATACACGGCCGAGATGCTCGGCGTACCCCCGGAGTCCCTCGACCCCGTCTATCGCCGCCGGTACTAGCCCGAGCCTGCTTCCGAACTGCCCCGGGCCTAATAGCCCAGCGTGACGGGGACCTGCCGTTGTCCTGCCGCTTCCGGCGCCAGCGCCACCGCGGAAATGTCCTGCCGGCCGTCCCGCGCCAGAACAAGTGCCCCGTACGCCGGATCCCCGGCGGCGGACACCACATAGCCCACGAGCGGCGAGCCGCCCACGTCAGCGGGGATCTTGATCGACACGGTGGTTCCGCCGGCAATGTCGGCGGTGCCCGCGGTCCGGATCTTGCCGTCCGCAGTGATCGGCGTGTAGGTCACTGTCGCCCGGCCGGCGGGGGCACCGAGAACGAGCTGCCGGTCGCCCGTGCGCGGCACCGCAACGATGTGCTGGCTGCCCAGCCGGGCCGAGGCGGCGGAAAACGCGATGTCCGCCGTGTCCCCGGCCTGCAGTCCCCGCGTGAGCCGGGCAGTGGCCGCGAACGAGACATCCGAGCTCGCCGCCACGGTGTAGGTCCCGGCCGGGACCCCGGCCAGGGAAACTTCCGTGACCGCGCCGGCCTTCGCCGTCACCACGCCGCCCCCGGGTAGCGCCTTCTGGCCGTCGGGACCATACAGCTTGATCTCGACCACAGCGTCGGTGGCCCCAGGCACGGCGACTTCGAGGGCCGGTCCGGCGTCGGCGAAGCCTGGCTTTGCCTTGAGCGCGGCCAGTGCCGCGGGATCCTGGATGTCGAGACCGGCGGCCACCTGACTGACGGACGGGGCGGTGCCGGGGGTGATGAAGTCGACGCCGCCGGGCGTGAGGCCGCGGAGCACGCTTTGCTGGATCACGGCAGCCACCGGGCCGCCGGTGCTGCGGACCCGCACGCCGAGCCGTTCCTGTCCCGGCGCGAGCCCGGCCAGGATGATGGAGCGGGTGCTGCCGGGCGCCACCAGCAGGCCGCGGCTTCCGGGAGCCTGGATCGGGCCTTCGGAGCCAAAGAGGTCCAGGCTCACGGTCGCCGGCGTGCTGGAGGCATTGGTCAGGTTCAGGACTGCCGACCGGCCGAGCGCCGTGTTGGCGCCGACCAGCCAGAGATCGTTACCGGGCTGCTGGCACGCGGCGGCCGCGGAACCCTGGAGGTCGCCGTCCTCGGCCGTGTAGCTCAGGACGGCGCCGGCAGCTGCCTGGTGGTTGTTTTGGGCATCGGCGCTGAGGACGCTGATGTTGTCCACCTCGCGCTGGGGCACGACGCCGGCGACCAGCACGGGCGTGCGGGCCGGGGGCGCGGAAGCTGCGGGCGCGGAAGCTGTGGGCGCGGCGCCCGGCGCGATTTCGGCGAGGGGGGCACCTTTGAGCGGGGCGAGCCGGCTGCCGGGGATGATGCCGGCGCTTGAGCCGAGCACGGCGGCGCTGACGGCTGTCTTCGCGGTGGCGGACTCCGGACTGAACTGGGGGTCGGTGCCCACGGGGGTGCCCTCAAGCAGCCGGGCCGGGCCCGGGCAGACCCCGACGCTGCTGCCGGCCGGAACCGCGGCGACGGGGGCCTCGAGCTGCCTGCTGGCGGGGTTCTGGGGCGTCAGCGACGCCGCCGATACCAGGCCGCCGCCCGCGGCAACGAGGGCGACCGCGGAGAGGATGCCGCCGATCACTCCAGCCCGCGGCAGGCGCCCCTTCCGCGGCGACGGACCCGTCGCGGCTTCCGTTTGGGTTTCTTTTTCGTTGTCGCCCTTAGACATGCTGAGGTTCCTTACGCAGGGAGGCTTCGTCCCTGGACAGGCCGGTGTTGGACCGGCGGGCAGGCATGGGCACGGCGAGGAGGACGGTCAGCCCGATCATCACGGCCTGCGCAATCCCGATCAGGACCGCCCACGGCGCTTCGTAACGGATGCTCAACTGGCCGCCCTGGGCCGGCAGGGTGAAGGCCTGCGACCATCCCGACGTCGTTGAGGTCAGGCGGCGCCCGTCAAGCCAGGCGCTCCAGCCCGGATCGGCCCGATCGGCGAGCACCACCAGGCGGCCCTCGGGGCCGGCCGGGACCGTGCCGGCCGCCGAGACTTCTTCGGAAGGGAGGAGTCCGGTGGCGGCGCCGCTGCCGTCCACTACCCGGACCCGGTGCGCGACGTCGGAGTCCGTGATGCCGGGCCGGTCCAGCGGGCTGACCCGCCAGAGCCAGCCCGTCCCCGTCTGGCCGACGGCGGCAAGTCCGGGGACTGCGTCCATGCGGCTGGCCGTCAATTCGGAGGCTGAATCGGCAACCCGGAGCACGACAAAGCCGACGCCGAGCCGCTCGAGGTCCTCCCGCGGATCCACGCCTTCGCCGGCGACGATGGTGGCCACGACGTTCCGGAGCGATCCGGCGACGGCGTCGTCGTCGCGGACCGTCTCCTGGCCCGGCGCTCCCAGGATGCCGCGGGCGGCGGCGATCGTTGAGAGTGCGTCCAGGGTAGTCCCGGCTCCGCGCATGAGTGTTGCGTCGAAGCTTCCGTCCTCGTTGCTGGCAATCAGGAGCGTCCTGGACTGTTCCGGGCCCTCGCCGCGATCAACCGCCGTGGCGGGCAGCGTGCGGGCCTGGGCAGGCTGGACGAGCCTCGGGGTCCCGAGACCGGTGTGTCCCGCGGTGGCTGCCGGTGCCTCTGTTGGTGTCTGCGACGTAGGCTGCAGCAGGTTTTGTGCGGTCCACACGGTGAACCCGGCCAGGGGCGCGGCCAGCAGCAGGACCATGGATGCCGCGGCCGCGCCGCGGATCAGGACCTTCCGTGCCAGCCCGGTACCGGCGGTCCGGTCGGCGGCGTCCAGGAGCCCTTCGGCTCCGATCAGGGCAGCGCCCAGGAACGCGAACGCGGCCGCCGAAACGGCGGGGCCGGGGAACGGCGTGACCAGGACCTCGGCGCTGGCGCCGGAGGCGACATGCCCGGCGAGCCAGCCGCCGGCCAGCATCAGGACGGCCACGGCCCACAGGCCCCGTGCCGTCCGGGTGCGTCCGGCCAGCACAAGCCGGCGCGGCATGAAGAGTGCGGCCAGGGCCAGCAGCAGCACCGGCAGCCCGAACAGCAAGGCCAGCAGCAGTGCCCACGGCAGACCGGCCGGCCCGGCGGAACCGGCGGCGGACCCGCCGAAGGCGCTGAGCCCGGTGAGTCCGGCGCCGGCGTCGAAGTTCAGTGGCTGCCCCAGGGCCTGTTGCCACAGTGGGGCGGCGTCGAAACCGAGCGGCAGGCCCGGGTCGGCCAGGAGCGCCCGCGGCCGGTCCAGGACCGAGAAGGCGAAGGGCAGGAACAGTGCCAGGCTGGGCAGGAGCGCCCACCACACCGTGCGGCCGCGCCGGCCCAGCAGCACGCCGCAGACGGCCACGACGGCCATCGACGGCAGCAGCAGCGAGGGCGCCGCGGCGGTGACTACGGCCAGGGCGAGGCCCGCGGCGGCCGCAGCCGTCCACGACGGCGTCCCGTTGACGCCGGGACGGGCGGCCGGCGTGGGGATGGACCGTCCCTGTCCCGGGGCAGGGACGGCATGGATGCCGCGGCCCGCGGCCGTGCCGGTCGCGCGGAGCAGCGCCAGGACGACCACCGGGATCATGACGTGCGCGACCAAGGCGCCGAGCCGGCCCTGGTTCAGGGACACCTGGAGTGCCGGCGCCGCGGCCCACAGCAGGGCGGCCGCAAGGCGCAGCCTCCGGCGGGCAGTCAGGGCGCCGGCAGCGAACCACGCGCCCAGCGCAGACAGCGGCATGGCGAGGATCAACAACCAGCCCACGCCGCCGTTGGCATCGCCGGCACCGAGCACACCGAGCACCCACAGCAGGTAGCCAAAGGGGTCGCCGTGGCCCGGAAGGCCCGCGCCCAGACTGATCCACCAGGTGGAGGCATGGTTCCAGATTTCGGAGAGGCGCAGTGAGACGGGGATCAGCGCGCCGCCGGAGACGGCCGGGGCCCGGAACAGGCTAAGCAACCCTGTCAGGGAGACCGCCAGGGTCAGGAGTATGGCCAGCACTGCACCGCTGCCCACCCACCCGCGGTCCGGGGTGGCGATGGCGGCGAAGTCGTCGGTGTTCCCGGTGGGCTGCTCGGCCAGCGGACCGGCACCCGTCAATTCGCTGCCGAAGTCGTCGGCGCCGAGCGCCTCAATCAGGGAGCGCCGGTGCGCCCAGACCTCACGGCGCGGCGTCTGCAGTCCCTTCATGACGGAGCGCCGGATCCGGCGGGTCCGCGCGGCATTGCGGCGTCCGCGGACCACCGCCGCCGGGCGGCCCAGTGCGGCAAAGGTCGCCAGCAGTTGGGAGAACCCGTGCCCCGGGTCCTTGACCGCAATGCTCAGGACGAGTTTGAAGAGGCTGCCCAGGAGGGCGCCGGCCGCGTGCAGCGGGACTTTCCAGCCGGCCGCGTGCTTGAGCCGCAGGTGCACCTGTGCCTTGCGTGCGGCCGTCGCGTTGCCAAGGGCGTGGGGACGGTGCGAGACATGGAACATCCGGGCGCTGGGGACCACCACCACGCGGTGCCCGGCGAGGCGGTTGCGCCAGCAGAAGTCGACGTCGTCGCCGCTTCCGGGCAGGGCCGGATCGAAGCCCCGGAGCTCCTCCCAGATGTCGCGGCGGACCAGCATGCCGGCGGAATTGACCGCAAAGGTATCGCTGCGGCCGTCGTACTGGCCCTGGTCGAGCTCGTCGGCGTCGATCAGCGTCAGCCGCTCGGCCCAGCGGCTCGTGGAGAGTCCGACGTCGATCAGCCGCCGCTCGGCATGCCAGTCCAGCTGCTTGCAGCCTGCCACCGTGACCGACGGCGCCCGCTCGACTGCACGGAGGAGTTCGGCCAGGGCCTCGGGTGCCGGTGCGGCGTCGTCGTGCAGCAGCCAGATCCAGTCGGTGCCCGGCGCCGTGGCGGCGGAGCCCTCCGCAGGCCACGGCGCGAGGGCCTTGAGCCCGGCCATGACGGCTCCACCCATGCCGGACCTGGGCTGGTCGAAGACTGTGACGTTGGCCTTGCCCAGTTCCTGTTCAAGGAGGGCGGCAGAGTGGTCGCGGGATCCGGTGTCGACACCGATCACGGCGTCGGCGGGCCGTGTTTGGGCCGCCAGCGCCGCAAGGGTCCTGGGGAGAAAATCACCGCCGTCGTGGGAGACCACGACGGCGGTGACTCGTACTTCTTGAAGAATTAGACTGCTCGCTTCCTAAGCCGGCGCCGCTCGCGCTCGGAGAGGCCTCCCCAGATCCCGAAGCGCTCGTCGTTGGACAAGGCGTACTCGAGGCACTGGGAACGCACGTTGCAGGCGCCGCAGACTTTCTTGGCGTCGCGGGTGGAGCCGCCCTTTTCGGGGAAGAAGGCTTCGGGATCAGTCTGGGCGCACAGGGCATCGGTCTGCCAGCCGAGCTCGCCCTCGTCGTCGAAGTCCTGCCGGGACGGCAGTCCGATCCAGACTGGCTGCCCGGCGGTACCGGAACCGGGCGAATGGAGCTCCATCGGCGGGTCCAGGGGATCGGTGTCATGATCCGGGCCGGACAGGAGCTCGTCGTGCGCTGCGAGGAAGGCCGTGGCGGCCTCCTGCAGGGAATCCTTGGTGTGTTCGTTATAGCGGTCAGCTGCGTCCGGATCCGCCGGATCTACGTACCAGTCAGTCGGCACGCCGCGTGACCGGTATTTCGCCGTGGCCTGGCCGGCAACTACGGCATCTTCATGGATACGCTCTGCTAGCCCCATGGCGTCCCCCTCCTGATTTGCAGCCACTGCAAGACCCCCTTGGACACTCGGTTGAGTGCCGGTTTTTGTGCAGTGGCTTTAGATAACTAATTACACGCGTGTAAGTATCCGGGAGTCAAGCCACGGCGGAGATAATAATCAACTTGATACACAAAGTGGAGGCACGCCACGCCCGGAATTTTTTCGCCTCTCCCGCGAGAACCCGCGGAATAATCAGGGTACTGAGCACTTTTGGGGCTTTTCATTGAATTTTCGGGAAATTTTCCCGCGCCCTGCGCGGACCCCGCCGAACGCGGGGGCCGCCGGGGTGACGGACGTCACGGAGCCGGGGGCTGATTGGCCGTGACAACAGCCGTGGCAAGATGAGGGCATGAGCATTCCGGCAATCGACCTGATGACAGCGCTGCGCTCCGGCCAGGCCACGGCGCCCCGGCTGACCTGGTACGGCCCCGATGCGGAACGGGTTGAGCTCTCTGGCCGCGTGCTGGACAACTGGGTCGCGAAGACGTCCAACCTGCTGCAGGACGAACTCGACGCCGAACCGGGCATGCGGCTGCGCCTGGACCTGCCCGCGCACTGGAAGTCGGTGATCCTGGCCCTCGCGGCCTGGCAGCTTGGCATGGAAGTGGTCCTCGACGACGCGGAGGCGGACCTGCTGGCCACCGCGGACCCGGGTCCGGGCGCTGCCGCGGGCGGGTTCGACGCCGTCCTGGCCGTGTCGTTGCCGGCACTGGCCATGCGGTGGACGGGTGAACTGCCCAGCGGCGTCCTCGACTATGCCGCCGAGGTCCGCTCCCACGGCGACATTTTCATGCCCCACGTGGATCCGGAGGCGGAACGTCTCGCCGTCCGCACCTCCGACGGCGCAGTCCATGCACACGGGGCGCTCCTGGACGGTTTTGCCACGGCCCAGGACCCCGGACTGCGGCTGCTCGTTCCGGCGGCCGACGGCCTCGAAACCGTCCTTGCGCAGTCATTGGGAACCTGGAAGGCCGATGGTTCCGTGGTCCTGGTGCACCCCGAGGTAGAGGTGACCGGCAAACTGCGGGACGCCGAGCGCATCAGCGGGCGCTGATCCCCTGGCACTGACCTCCGGGACGGCGGTTCCTTAGGCCGGCGGGCCGGGCAGTTCGGGATCGTTGACGGATTCCCTGACGGCCGACGTGGCAACGGGCTGGGAGTGCGGGTGCCGTTCGATGATCTCGTGGTCGTGCGAGAACTCCGGCTCTGCGTCGAGTTCCTGGTTGAAGACCAGGAAGCGGTAGGCAAAGAACCGGACCACGGTCGCGACCAGGATGCCGACCACCCCGGCCAGGAAGAGCATGTTCTTGTCGGTGACTCCCATGCCGTACTTTGCGACGGCGGTCAGGCCGGTGGAGATGCCGATGCCGATCCCGTTGATGATGAGGAACATCACGAACTCGCGCAGCACGTTGGCCTGCCGGCGGTGCCGGAACGTCCAAAAACGGTTTGCAACCCAGGAAAAGACCGTCGCCACGCTGGCCCCGAAGAAGCGGGCCTTGGCCTCGCTGTCGGTCATGGGACCGTGCATCAGGTAAAACGTCAGTCCGTTGTCGATGACGAACGCGATGCCGCCGACGGCACCGAACTTGGCCACTTCGCGCCAGAACAGCGAGGCAAGCCCGCGCATGCGCTCGTTAAGTGTAGTAATCATGACCCTCCGTGGCCTTCTGGAACTGTCGGCCATTGGGCCAAACGCCCATTTTAGCGCCGTTTCCCGGGAGTCCGCCCGCAGCGGCCGCTCAGACGGCTCCCTGCGCACCCGGCGGCGGGCGCCGGGCGCGCGGGTGCGAAACCCCCGTCCCGGCGCGGTTCCCGCGCTTGCCAATCCCCAAAAGCCGGGTTCCCGTGAGGTTTTCGGTAGGCTGGGACTTGTGACTTTTCCTGTAATCGGTGTTGTTGGCGGCGGCCAGCTTGCCCGCATGATGGCCCCTGCCGCGACCGCCCTGGGCTTTGAGCTCCGTGTTCTCGCCGAAGGCGAGGACGTCTCCGCAGTCTCTGCCGTGGCTAACGCCCCGGTCGGCGACTACAAGGACCTGGAGCATCTGCTCGAGTTCTCCCGCGGCCTGGACGTCCTGACCTTCGACCACGAACACGTCCCCACGGCGCACCTGCGGTCCTTGATCGGTGCCGGCGTGAACGTCCATCCCGGCCCGGATGCCCTGGTCAACGCCCAGGACAAGCTGGTGATGCGCGCCGCGATCGACCGGCTCGAGCTTCCGAACCCCACGTGGGCCTCCGTCGCCAATGTCGCGGACCTCGTCGCCTTCGGCGAGCAGACCGGCTGGCCGGTGGTGTTGAAAATGCCCCGCGGCGGCTACGACGGCAAGGGCGTGCGCATCGTTTCCTCGGCCGAGGACGCGGCGGCCTCCGCCGGCTGGTTCGAGGCCATGTCCCCCCTGCTGGCCGAAGCCAAGGTGGAATTCAGCCGCGAGCTCTCGGCCATGGTCGCGAGGACGCCGGACGGTGAAACACGGGCCTGGCCGGTGGTGCACACCATCCAGGTGGACGGGGTGTGCGATGAAGTCATTGCCCCGGCCCTGGACATCTCCGTCGATGTTGCCGCAGCCGCGGAAAACGCCGCGGTCCGGATCGCCGGCGAACTCGGCGTGACCGGTGTCATGGCCGTCGAACTCTTCGAGACCCCGGGCGTGGGCGCAGGCTTCCTGATCAATGAACTCGCCATGCGCCCGCACAATACCGGGCACTGGACCCAGGACGGCTCGGTGACCAGCCAGTTCGAGCAGCACCTGCGGGCCATCCTGAACCTGCCGCTGGGCGCCACTGACCTGCTGGGGCCCGTCGTGGTGATGAAGAACTTCCTCGGCGGCGCCAATCAGGACCTCTATTCCGCCTTCCCCGCCGCCCTCGCGAGCGAGCCGGCCGCGAAGGTGCACTGCTACGGCAAGGCCGTCCGGCCCGGCCGGAAGATCGGCCACGTCAACCTGGTCGGGACCTCAGCCGCCGACGTCGACTCCGTGCGGCAGCGGGCCACCACCGTGGCCGACATCATCCGGAACGGCCGGGCCCACGCCGGCGCAATGCCGGCAACCTCCGAGGAGACCGCATGAGCACCGCAGCCAGCCCCAAAGCCAATAAAGCGGGAACCCCCCTCGCCGTCACCCGCGCGGACACCCCGCTCGTGGGCCTCGTCATGGGCTCGGATTCGGACTGGCCGGTCATGGAAGCCGCCGCCGAAGCCCTCGCCGAGTTTGGAATCCCGTTCGAGGCCGACGTCGTCTCGGCCCACCGGATGCCCACGGAGATGATCCGCTATGGCCAGAGCGCCCACGAGCGCGGTCTTCGCCTGATCATTGCCGGCGCCGGCGGCGCCGCGCATCTTCCCGGCATGCTGGCCTCGGTCACTCCCCTGCCGGTGATCGGCGTCCCCGTGCCGTTGAAGACCCTGGACGGCATGGATTCCCTGCTGTCCATCGTGCAGATGCCGGCAGGCGTTCCGGTCGCCACCGTCTCGATCGGCGGCGCGCGCAACGCCGGCCTCCTGGCCGTGCGCATGCTGGCCTCGGGCACGGATGAACTGGCAGTCCAGCTCCGGGCGGACCTCCTGGAGTTCGCCCAGGAGCTGAATGACGTCGCAACCCGGAAGGGCGCGAACCTGCGGCACAAGGTCAGCGCAGTGTTCGCCGCCGGAAACGTCACCCCGCGTAGCGGCAATTAAGGCAGCCATTAGGAATCCCGGCATGAGCAGCAGCTACGCCCCCACACACCACCCTGAGCAGTCCGGGCGGGCACTGGGCGATCCGGTCCGGCACCCCTCCGGCGCCCCGTTCCCGGTGCTCACCAAGCGGGCGTTCGTCCTGATCCTCATGACGCTGCTGGTTCCCGGCAGCGCCCAAACCGTCGCGGGCAACCGCCGGCTTGGCCGGGCCGCGCTGCGCGTGACCTTTACGGTCTGGGCGCTGGCCCTGCTGGCCGTACTGCTCCTGCTCGTGTCCCGCTCCACGCTGATCAACCTCCTCACCGGCACGGTGCCTTCGCTCTTGCTGGTGCTCGGCTTCGCCTGCCTGGCCATCGGCTGGGCCGCCCTGTTCCTGAACACCTTGCGGCTGATCCGGCCCGGGATGCTGGCGCCCAGGATCCGTCCCGCGGTGGTGCTGGCGCTCGTGCTGGCCATGATCCTCAGCAGCGGATCCCTGTGCTACGCGGCCTATCTGCTCAATGTCAGCCGCAACGCCATCGGCAGCATCTTCTCCGGCTCCGGCCCCACCCTTGAGCCGTCCGAGGGCCGGTACAACTTCCTGATGATGGGCGGCGACGCCGGAGCGGACCGCACGGGACGCCGGCCGGACAGCCTCTCGGTGATCAGCGTCGATGCCAAGACCGGCAGCACGGCGATCATCTCCGTGCCCCGCAACCTCCAGAACGCCCAGTTCAGCGCGGAGTCGCCGATGCGCCAGGTGTACCCGGATGGCTACAACTGCGGCGACGAATGCCTGATCAACGCGATCAACACCGAGGTCACCAACCAGCACCAGGATCTCTATCCCGGGGTGGCCGACCCGGGGGCGCAGGCCACCCTCGAAGCGGTGTCCGGAACGCTGGGCATCAAGGTCCAGGCCTACGTGCTCGTGGACATGGACGGTTTTTCCAAGCTCATCGACGCCATGGGCGGCATCCGGATCAAGGCCGGCGGCTGGGTCCCCATCAGCGGGCCGATGGTGGATGAGGCCAACGGCATCCACGGCATGCCGGACGGCTGGATTCCGGCCGGAGACCAGACGCTCGACGGCTTCCACGCCCTCTGGTACGGCCGGTCCCGGGAATTCGTGGACGACTATGCCCGCATCCAGCGCCAGCAGTGCGTGCAGCAGGCGATGCTGAAGCAGCTCGACCCGGCAACACTGCTGGCCAAGTTTGAGGACATCGCCAGGGCCGGCACCAAGGTGGTCGAGTCGAACATCTCCTCCGGCCAGCTCGGCAGTTTCGTGGACCTGGCCATGAAGGCCAAGGGACAGGACGTCAGCCGCCTGACCATCGGTCCGCCGGACTTCGACGCCGCCTTCTCCACGTCCCCGGACTTCGACGTCATCCACGCGCGGGTGGCCAAACTGCTGGCCAGCCCGTCCGCCGGCGCCGCAGCTGCTGACAACGCCGTTGACGATGCGGTCCTGCAGCCCGGAACGGCCGCGGGGCCGGTCTCCGCCGCCGGGCCCGTCCCGGCCACCGATCCCCCGCCCGCGCCGTCGGACTTCACCCCCGTGACCACCACGCCGGACGGCGAGCCGATCACCGAAGAGATGCTGAACCAGTTCAAGCGCAACGGCGACGAACAGTCCATCCGCGACCTCGTCGCCACCAACGGACAGTGCGCGCCGCTCTAACCCCGGGCACCAGCCTTGAGCGCAGCAGTGCGACCACATTTCTTTGACGAGACATTTCACTGATCAGACAGGGACCAGGCCATGTACGAACTTGAGAACGTCCTCCGGCCCTACGCCTGGGGCTCCCCGACGGCCATCGCCGGGCTGCTGGGCAGGCCGGCTTCCGGCGGTCCCGAAGCGGAGCTTTGGATCGGCGCCCACCCGGACTCCCCGTCCGTCGCGCTGACGCCGGCGCCCGGCGGTGCCGGCCGGCACGCACCCGCAACGCACGACGGCGGACGGCTGCCGCTGGACGCCCTGATCGCCGAGGATCCGGAACATTGCCTGGGCAGCGCGAGCGTGGCCGCTTTCGGTCCGCGCCTGCCGTTCCTGCTCAAGGTCCTCGCGGCCGAGGCGCCCTTGTCCCTGCAGGTGCACCCGACGCTCGCCCAGGCCCGGGAGGGCTTCGCACGCGAGGAAGCCGCCGGCGTCGACCCCGCCGCGACGGAGCGCAACTACAAGGACGATAACCACAAGCCCGAAATGATCTTCGCGCTGACTCCGTTCGAGGCCCTCTGCGGGTTCCGGCCGGCCGCGGAATCCCGTGCGGTCTTCCAGCATCTGGCGGCGTGCTTCGAGCTCGCCGGGCTGGAGCTGCCGCCGCTGGTCCCGCTGCTGCTCGAGGACCTGGCGCAGCCGGACGAACCCACGGCCCTGCGCTCCGCCTTCGAACGCCTCATCACCGGCGGCGGGGACGTCGCCGAGGCGACGGCGACGATCGTTGCGGCCCTCGTCTCCGGTGCCCCGATGGCCGGGCACGAGGCGGAACTGTCCACCGCGGTGAGCCTGAACGGCCGGTACCCGGGAGATCCGGGCGTGCTGATCTCCCTGCTGCTGAACCGGATCTCCCTCGCCCCCGGTGAGGCCGTGTACCTCCCGGCCGGCAATGTCCATGCCTACCTGCACGGCCTCGGCATCGAGGTCATGGCGTCCTCGGACAACGTGCTCCGCGGCGGGCTCACGCCGAAATTCGTCGACGTGCCGGAACTGCTGAAGACCGTGGCGTTCGAGGCCGTCGCCGTGCCCATGCTCCCCGCCGAGACCACCATGCTGGGCCAGGAACTCTTCCGGCCGCCGTTCCGGGAATTCCAGCTGCAGCGGATTGAACTGGCGCCCGGGGCGGAGCCCGTCCCGCTGGCGCAGTCCGGTGCCGCCGTCGTCATCGTCACCCACGGCTCCGTCCGCCTCGACTCCCCCAAGGGCGAGCTGCGGCTGGAACGGGGCGCCAGTGCCTTCCTGCCCGCCGCCGAGGCACCGGTCAACGTCCACGCCGTCTCCGGCGCCACCGGCCCCGCCCTGGCATTTGCCGTCACCACCGCATTGGAAGCCTGACACCATGGATTATTTCCTGCAGAGCCCGCAGTGGGCACAGTTCCAGCGATCGCTGGGACGCACCGTCCACGAACAGTCCGGGCCCGGGTGGCGCTTCCTCGCGGTCGAGGAATCCAATCCGGCCGGCAAACTGCTGTACTCCCCCTACGGCCCGGTCGCCGAGTCACTGGCAGCGTTCGACGCCGCGCTGGCGGCCCTGACGGACCTCGCCCGGAGCAGCGGGGCCGTGTTTGTCCGGGTTGAGCCGGTCACCGCAGGATTCACCGCCGCCGAGGCCGACTCGGTACTCCGCAGCCGCGGCCTGCAGCCGGCGCCGGCCAGCCAGCAGCCCGAGCTCAGCTGGATTGTGGACCTCGACCGGGATTTCAAGGACGTCCTGGCGGATATGAAGCCGGCCAACCGGAACCTGTTCCGCAACATCCACAAGAAGGGCGTGACCTTCCGCTCCAGCCAGGACCCGGCAGAGATCGCCGTCCTCCTGGAGTTCTTGCACATGACGGCCGCCCGCAACGGGTTTAAGCCGCAAAGCGACGAGTACCTGACCCAGGTGGCCCTCTCGCTGATGCCGGCCGGCGCCGCGACGCTGTTCATCGCGGAGCTCGACGGCTACCCCATCGCCGCAGCCCTGGCCTATGATTCGGCCGACACCCGGACCTACGCCCATGCCGCCCTGGACGACACCCACCGCAAGCTCAGCGCGGGCATCCCCCTGCTTGTCACCCTGATCGCGGACGCCCAGGCGAAGGGCCTCAAGCACGTGGATCTCTGGGGCGTGGCGCCGGAGGACCAGCCCGACCACAAATGGGCCGGGTTCACGGCGTTCAAGAAGTCGTTCGGCGGCCGCGGGATCGCGTATCCCGGAACGTGGGACCTGCCCGTCCGGAAGGTCCGCTACGGCAGCTACCAGCTGGCCCGCAAGGGTGCCCAGCTCGCGAAAAAGCTGCGCGCCCGGTCCCGGGCCCTCGCTAACCGCTAAGGGCCCAGCAGGCGGCACCGGCCACCCGGAGCCGCCCCGGCCAGCCGGGCCGCCGTGTCCCGGTGGCCGGTGTTGGTGGCGGGCGTTAGTTGGCCGTGATGGCGTGCCGCTGGGCGTCGTAGGCGCTGGCCACCATCTGCTCCACGGAGTGCCGCATCTTCCAGTCGAGATCGCGGGCAGCCAGCGTGCCGTCGGCCACGATCCGGTCCGGATCCCCCGCCCGCCGCGGACCGATTTCGGGTTCGAAATCGATCCCCGTGACGTCGGCCATCGCCGTCATGATCTGGCGCACGGACAGCCCGTCCCCGGATCCGAGGTTGTACACCCGCTCCAGCGGTTTGCCCGCCTCGAGCGCCTGGGCGGCGGCCACATGCGAGGTGGCCAGGTCGGCCACGTGCACGTAGTCGCGCACGCAGGTTCCGTCCGGCGTGTTGTAGTCGATGCCGTTGATGCGCGGCGTCTTACCGGCCGTGAGCGCCCGCAGCACGATCGGGAAAAGGTTATGGGGGCTGGTGTCGTAAAGCTCGGGCGCACCTGAGCCGACCACATTGAAGTACCGCAGCGAGGTGTGGTTCAGGCCCCGGGCCCGGCCCTGGTCACGGATCAGCCACTCGCCGATGAGTTTGCTCTCGCCGTAGGGCGATTCCGGGTTGGTGGGCGTCGCTTCGGTGACGATGTCGCCGGTGGGCGTGCCGTAGGTGGCCGCGGACGAGGAGAACACCAGTTTGTCGACGCCGCTGAGCTCCATGGCCTTGAGCAGTTGCGCGGTGCCCGTGACGTTCTGTTCATAGGTCAGCAGCGGCTCCTGGACGGAAACCCCGGCGTACTTGAAACCGGCCAGGTGGATCACGCCGGTCACCGCGTGCTCCCGCAGCGTACGGGCGACGAGGTCGGCGTCGAGGATGCTGCCATGGATGAACGGCACATCGGCCGGCACGAACTCACGGTGCCCGCTGGAGAGGGAGTCAATCACCACCGGCTGGATCCGGGCACCGCGCAAAGCGGAAACCACATGAGAACCGATGTATCCTGCACCGCCAGTTACGAGCCACGTCATGGCTCCACCCTATCTAATCCCACGGGCCCCGGCCGCCCCACCGCAATAGACACCATCATGCACCTGGTTTAAGACGACGAATCCCGGACCGCGGAGGCGGCCCGGGATTCGCTGTGCTCTGTCGTGCAGTTCAGTGTTGCCGTTCAGGTGCTAGCTCCTGCGGGCGTAGCCTTCCCACTTGCTGGCCTGGTGTTCGCCGTCGACAAAGCGGATCGTACCGGACTTGGAGCGCATCACGATGGACTGGGTGAGGACCTTGTCCTTGGAGTAGCGGACGCCCTTGAGGAGGTCGCCGTCGGTGATGCCGGTGGCCGCGAAGTAGCAGTTGTCGCTGGAGACGAGGTCGTTGGTCGAGAGCACGCGCTCCAGATCGTGGCCGGCGTCGATCGCCTTCTGCTTCTCTTCGTCGCTCGTGGGCCACAGGCGGCCCTGGATGACGCCGCCGAGGGACTTGATGGCGCAGGCCGCGACGATGCCTTCCGGGGTTCCGCCGATGCCCATGAGGGCGTCGACTCCGGTGCCGGCACGCGCAGCGGCGATGGCCCCCGCGACGTCGCCGTCCATGATGAACTTCGTGCGGGCGCCGGCTTCGCGGATTTCCTCTACAAGGGGGCGGTGCCGGTCGCGGTCCAGGATCATGACGTTGAGCTGGTTGACCTTGACGCCCTTGGCCTTGGCGATCAGGTGCAGGTTCTGCTTGACCGGCAGGCGCAGGTCCACCATGTCGGCCGCTTCCGGGCCGGTGACGAGCTTTTCCATGTAGAACACGGCGGAGGGATCGAACATGGAGCCGCGTTCGGCCACGGCCAGGACGGCCAGGGCATTGTTGATGCCAAGGGCGGTCAGCCTGGTTCCGTCGATGGGGTCGACGGCGACGTCGCACTCGGGGCCGGTGCCGTCACCGACGTGCTCGCCGTTGAACAGCATCGGGGCTTCGTCCTTCTCGCCCTCACCGATGACAACGACGCCGTTGAAGTGCACGGTCTGCAGGAAGGAGCGCATGGCGTCCACGGCGGCGCCGTCGGCCTTGTTCTTGTCGCCGAAACCCACCCAGTGGCCGCCGGCGATGGCCGCGGCTTCCGTGACGCGGACAAGTTCCAGCGCGAGGTTGCGGTCAGGCTCATCGATCCCGACGGCGAGCGAGGGGGAAAGCGTGGAGTACTTCTGGGACATGGGCGCTGGTGTCACGTGAACCTCTTCTTCGAGTGGCGGTCGTTGAACCCGTACGGCCAGGATCGATCCGTCGCGGTGATTCGTCTGATATTGATCATAGTCGGGGCGGGCCCGCAAGGTCATGGGATGACCGGCGCGTGACGCACTTCACCGTCGGAGGGGTCCCTGCGCCGCGAATGTGAGATCGGCCCGGACATGCGCGACTATAGAGGGGTGAGTGAATTGCAGGACGCTTCCCCCGCCGCCCCCGGTTCGCCGGCTGGCAGCTCCCCCGCGGCAGGCCCGGACCCGTCCGGACAGCCCCCCGTGAAGCCCGTCATCGCCGCCGCGGCGGCCAAACGCGCCAACGCGTCCGTGATGGGCATGATCATCGCCCTGGTGGTGAGCATCGCCGCGTTCCTGCCGATCGTCCTCATGAATCCTTCTCCGAAGACCGACGGTTACCGGCCCAACGTCAATGTCAGCGCCACCGCGCAGAACGCGGCGGGTGTGGCGGGATTCACACCCGTGGCGGCCGATACCGGCGACACATTCCGCGCCAACTACGCCCGTTGGGAGTCAGGTGCCGGCAGCGGCGTCCCCGCCTGGGAAGTCGGCTACCTGACGCCCAAGGAATCCTTCATCGCCCTCGTGCAGACCCGCACGGCCAACCCCACCTGGCTCCTGCAGCAGACCAAGAACGCTCCCGTGACCGGCACCCGCAGCGCCGGCGGCCGCGACTGGGAACTGCGCGACACCGGCAAGGGCGAGAAATCCATGGTGCTGACTGATCGCGGCACCACCGTCATCCTCTCCGGATCCGCGACGCTGGAGGAGTTCTCCGCCCTGGCCGCCGCCGTGGTGAAGTCGCTCGAAAGCAATCCGCCCGCCGGGGCATCGTCCAGCACGCCAGGCGCAACAGTTTCACCTTCGGCCAGCCCTTCACCGTAAAGTGGCCACGTGGCTACTTATCTGACTCCCGCACTCGCCTGGCAGCGTCTCCGTGAAGGCAACAAGCGTTTTGTCGCCGGCACGTCATCACACCCCAACCAGGACGCGTCGCGGCGCTCGTCGCTGGTTGAAAACCAGCACCCCTTCGCGGTGATCTTCGGTTGCGCCGACTCCAGGCTTGCCGCCGAAATCATCTTCGACCTCGGCCTCGGGGACGCCTTTGTGGTCCGCACCGCCGGCCAGGTGATCGACGACGCCGTGCTTGGCTCGCTGGAATACAGCGTCAGCGAACTGGACGTCCCTCTGATCGTCGTCCTGGGGCACGACAGTTGTGGTGCTGTCACCGCGACCAAGAACGCCGTGGAAACCGGCCAGATGCCGGTCGGTTTCATCCGCAGCCTGGTGGAGCGGATCACCCCGTCCGTGTTGACCTCGCTGCGTAACAATCAGACCGACGTCAACGACATGGTGGTCGAGAACGTCAAGCAGACCTCGCAGCGGCTGGTGGACAGTTCCCGGGTGATTTCGGGCGCAGTCGACAGCGGCCGCACCGCCGTGATCGGCCTCGCCTACAGCTTGGCTGACGGCCGGGCCGATCTCGTTTCCAGCATCGGCAGGCTGTAAACCCCGGCGCCCGGCGGTCGCAGCCTGCTCATGGTTTTCGGTGGGACTCCTACTCCCAATAAGCTAGCCCCATGACTTCCACAGATGAGTTGAACACCGAAGAGTTCCGCATTGAACACGACACGATGGGCGAAGTCCGCGTTCCCGTGAACGCCCTGTACCGCGCACAGACGCAGCGGGCAGTCGAGAACTTCCCGATCTCCGGCAAGACGCTGGAGCGCGCCCACATCGAAGCCCTGGCACGGGTGAAGAAAGCTGCCGCGCAGGCGAACGCCGAACTGGGGGTGCTCGACGGCGAGCTGGCCCAGGCGATCGCTGACGCAGCCGACGAGGTTGCGGCCGGCAAGTACGACGGCGACTTCCCGATTGACGTCTTCCAGACCGGGTCCGGGACGTCCTCGAACATGAACACCAACGAGGTCCTCGCCGAGCTCGCCTCGCGGGCCCTGAAGTCCGCAGGCAGCGAGAAGGTTGTCCACCCGAACGACCACGTCAACGCCTCGCAGTCCTCCAACGACGTCTTTCCCACGTCCGTCCACGTTGCCGCGACCTCCGCGCTGATCAATGACCTGATCCCGGCCCTCGGTTACCTGGCGGAGTCGCTGGAGCGCAAGGCAACCGAATTCAAGGACGTTGTGAAGTCCGGCCGCACGCACCTCATGGACGCCACCCCTGTCACTTTGGGCCAGGAGTTCGGCGGCTACGCCGCGCAGGTCCGCTACGGCATCGAGCGCATCAACGCCTCGCTCCCCCGCGTCGCCGAGGTCCCGCTTGGCGGCACCGCCGTGGGCACCGGCATCAACACCCCGGCGGGATTCCCGGAGCGCGTGATCGAACTGCTGGCGGCCGACACCGGACTGCCCCTGACCGAGGCCCGCGACCACTTCGAGGCCCAGGCCAACCGGGACGGCCTCATCGAAGCGTCCAGCCAGCTGCGCAACATCGCGATTTCCTTCATGAAGATCAACAACGACCTGCGCTGGATGGGTTCCGGCCCCAACACCGGCCTCGGCGAAATCGCCATCCCGGACCTGCAGCCGGGCTCGTCGATCATGCCGGGCAAGGTCAACCCCGTCATCTGCGAAGCCTCCATCATGGTCTGCGCCCAGGTGATCGGCAATGACACCGCCATCGCGTGGTCCGGCACCAACGGCGCCTTCGAACTCAACGTCGGCATCCCGGTCATGGCCGCCAACCTCCTTGAATCCGTGCGCCTGCTGGCCAACACCAGCCGCGTCATGGCCGACAAGATGATCGACGGCATCACCGCCAACGTCGAGCGCGCCCGCTTCCTCGCCGAGGCCTCGCCGTCGATTGTGACCCCGCTGAACAAGTTCATCGGCTACGAGAACGCCGCCAAGATCGCCAAAAAGGCCGTGGCCGAGGGCCTGACCATCCGTGAGACCGTCGTCTCCATGGGCTTCCTCGAGCGCGGCGAACTGACCGAAGAGCAGCTGGACACCGCCCTGGACGTCATGTCCATGACGCGCCCGCCGCACAAGGCCTAACTGCTCCGGGCGGCGCCGCCCCCGAAGAGTACAACTGCCGACGGCCGGCATCCTTCCTGGAAGGGTGCCGGCCGTCGGCATGTCTGCACCGCAGGTCAGAACTTAGACCCTGGGCGTGGCCGTCCGTCAGCACGGCCACCAGCACGGTGCCGGGGCGCTCATCCTCCGGAAGGGCCGCCAGTTCCGCACCCGCTTCGCCGATCAGCCGGACCATGGCGTCGTGCAGGGCGGTGCTGCCCCGCGGCTGCAGGTCCAGGGTCGGCACGTCCTGGATGTCCACCGAGGCGTAGACGCGCTCGTAGGTGTCATCGAACTGCGCCAGCGACAGCCGGCACCGGCCCGCCACTTGCCCGCTGTTCGCGGATGAACGCCGCAAACCCGCCCACAGTGTCATCGGCGATGGCACTCATCGACCCGGAACGGTCCAGGAGGACGTACACGTGCGTCAGGGCTGAATCTGTCATGCTTCCCCATTTCCGGCCCCGACGGCGCTTCTGCCTCCTCGCGGGCCACCTGTTGCCAGCGGTATGGCTGGACAGGAGCAGGCTACGGCCGGGCAGCGACATTATTGCCGGCAACAGGCCAAACAGCCCACACAGCCCACAGCCTCTTTGCACTATTTATGACTAAGTGCAAAAATACACTATATGGGAAACAGTGCAATTACTTCGGGTGGCCTCCGCGAGCGCAAGCGGGCCGCAACACGGGCGGCGATCACCGCCGTCGCGCGTTCCCTGACCGCCGAACGCGGCCTCAGCGGCTACACCGTGGAGGAAGTCTGCGAGCGCGCGGGCATCTCCCGCCGGACCTTCTTCAACTACTTCCCTGCCAAGGAAGATGCGATCCTGGGCCACGTCGACGACGACTTTCCGGAAGAGGTGGTGGCCCGGTTCATGGCGGGCGGCGCAGGTTCGCCCGCCGGGGAAATCTCGGCCTCACTCCTCGCCGACCTCGTGCGCCTGTCCCTTGATCTGTCGGAGCGGATGAGCGGCTCCGAGGAAGAGACCCGCCAGCTGATCGGGGTGATCAAGAAGGAGCCCCAGCTGATGCTGAAGATCATCGGCGCCACCGAGGAACGCGAGGCCGACTTCGCCCGGCTGCTCGCGGCCAGGGAAGGCGTACCTGCCGATCATCCCGTAGTCCGCATGGCCGTGGTCCTCCTCGGAAACGTCGCCAGGAAAACCAGCGCCGACTACTTCTCCGAGGGCAACGCCCGCCCCTACAAGGACTTGCTGCTGGAAAACATCGCAGCAGCCCGCATGCTCTTCTCCCTGCCGTTCACCATGTCCCAGTTCGACACAGTCCACTTCGACGGAGTCGAGTCAAATACAGTCCAGCCCAACCCTTCCGAAGGAGCGCAATGAGCGCCGCCGTCAGCACCAAGCCAGCAGCCGAGCCGCTGCTGCTGACCCAGAAACGCATCTGGATCATCTTCTCCGCCCTCATCGCGGGCATGCTGCTCTCCAGCCTTGACCAGACCATCGTCTCCACCGCCATGCCCACGATCGTCGGCAAGCTCGGCGGCGTGGAACACCAGGCCTGGATCACCACGTCCTACCTGCTCGCCACCACCATCGTCATGCCCATCTATGGAAAGTTCGGCGACATCCTGGGCCGCCGGAACCTGTTCCTCATCGCCATCGGGCTCTTCACCCTCGCCTCCGTCGGGTGCGCCCTCGCCACGGACTTCTGGGGCTTCGTGGTCTTCCGCGCCATCCAGGGCCTCGGCGGCGGCGGCCTGATGATCCTGTCCCAGGCCATCATCGCCGACATCGTTCCGGCCAAGGAGCGCGGCAAGTACATGGGCCCGCTGGGCGCAATCTTCGGCCTCTCCGCCGTCGCCGGACCGCTGCTGGGCGGTTTCTTCGTGGACCACCTGACCTGGGAATGGGCCTTCTACATCAACATCCCGATCGGCATCGCCGCGTTCACCATCGCCTGGTTCACCCTGACGCTGCCGAACAAGAAGGCCGAGAAGCGGATCGACGTCCTGGGCGTGCTGCTGCTCTCCACGGCCACCACGTGCCTGATCTTCTTCACCGACTTCGGCGGCAAGAAGGACGAAGGCTGGGATTCGCCGCTGACGTGGGCGTTCGGAGCCGGGCTGGTGCTCGCCGCGACGGCCTTCATCCTGGTGGAACGCCGGGCCGAGGACCCCATTATTCCGTTGAGCCTGTTCAAGAACCGCATCTTCGTGAACTCCACCGCCATCGGCTTCACCCTCGGGCTGGGCATGTTCGCGGCGATCGCCTTCGTCCCGACCTTCCTGCAGATGTCCTCCGGGACCTCCGCCGCCGAATCCGGCCTGCTGATGCTGCCCATGATGGTGGGACTCATGGGCATGGCCATCTTCTCCGGCATCCGCATTTCCAAGACCGGCAAGTACAAGATGTTCCCGATCCTCGGGGCCATCCTGACCATCGCGGCAATGCTGTGGTTGACCACGCTCACGGCCGCCACGCCCATCTGGGTCATCTGCGTGCAGCTGTTCGTCTTCGGTGCCGGCCTGGGCTCGATCATGCAGGTGATTGTCCTGGTGGTCCAGAACTCGGTGCCGGCGGACCAGATCGGCACGGCCACGAGCACCAACAACTACTTCCGCGAGGTGGGCGCGTCCCTGGGCGTCGCGGTGTTCGGCTCCATCTTCACCACCCGGCTCTCCGAGTCCCTAACCAATGCCTTTACCGGCGCCGGGGCCTCAGCTGAGCAGGCGTCGCAGTCCACCCGGACGATGGACCCCCAGGTCCTCAGCCAGCTCCCGGCACAGCTCAAGGACGCGATTGTCAACGCCTACGCGGACTCGCTCGCCCCCGTCTTCTGGTACCTGCTGCCGTTCCTGGTCATCGCCCTGATCCTGGCCCTGACCCTCAAGCAGATCCCCCTGTCGGACACCGCCGGCATGGTGGCCCGCGGCGAAGCAGTAGGCGGCGAGGAAGCCGAGCGGCTCGAGGCGGAACGGGCGGCAACCCGCCACGCCGCCAACGCCGCGGAGTCCACGGGGCCGGAAGGGCTTTCAGCCCACAGCAACGCCGGTGGGTCCAGCCACGACGACGAGCTCACCCGCCTGCGCGGCTGACGGTCCGGAAACTGACGGTCCGGAAACGGCCCGGCAGCAGCCGGTGAATGGCAGCAGGGGCGCCGCAACCTTTGGGGGTGCGGCGCCCCTGCCGCGTGCCGTGCCGGTCAGCGCCGGCAGGCCGGGATGGCCGTGCCGTCAGCCTATCCGGCCGTCGGCAGCAGCATGGCGGCGGCCGTGCCGGCCAGCATAAAGGGCCCGAAGGGAATGGCCGACTGCAGCGTCCCGCGCCGTGCGGCGAGCAATCCGAGACTCCACAGTCCGCCGAGGACGAACGCCGCAAAGGTCCCCGCCATGACGTGCCCCCAGCCCAGGAATCCCAGGTACATTCCCAGGACGCCCGCGAGTTTCACGTCGCCGAATCCCATTCCCGGCGGATATACCGCGTGCAGGAGAAAGTAGAAGAGCCAGAGGGCTGCCCCGCCGGCCAGGACACGGAGCCCCGGAATGCCGAATGCCCCGGCGTCGGCCGTGCCCGCCACGTCCTGCCCGCCGGGAAGCAACTGGCTGGCCGCCGCGCCCAGCAGAAGGACTCCGGCGATCCCATAGGAGGGAAAGACGATCCTGTCCGGGAGCAGGTGGTGCCGGACGTCAATGACCGTGAGCCGAACGGCCATCACGAAGAAATACGCACACGCAGCCAGGGCAAGCCAGAAAGCCAGCGGGTTGGCGGCGCCCAGGATGCCGAGTCGTTCGATCACCCTCGGATGCTACTTGATATTCGTCCGGCCCGGCGGTCCCCGCGCGTAAACTGTGGATATGGCCGCATGGGACAGCACAAACCGGCGCGGGCCGGACGCGCCCCGCGGCCCGGCGGAGAAGGCCGCGGCCTTCCGGAACCTGTGCCGGTCATCGCCCTGGAAGTGGCAGTCGCTGAGGTTCGAGTACCTGGACCGGCCGCTCACGGGTTCCGCGGGGTCCCCGGCCGCCCCCTCCCCCGGCGACCTCGTCAGGGGGTGGCTGCGCCGGCCCGGTGCCTTGCGGCTGGAGACCGCCGACGGCCTGGTCATCGGCAGCACCACCGGCATCAATGATTCCCGCGGCGGTTTCTATATCAGCTCCACGAGGAAGACCTGGCTCCTGCCCCCGCACTTGGTTACGCCGGTGTACGACGACGACGGGCTGGTGCGCCGCCGCCCGGAGGCAGCTTATGGCGAGCCGTCGTTCGGCAACGGCAGGTTCGCCGCCGTCCTGGACCCGGTGGAGCTTGCGGGGAACGCCCCCGTCCCGTTGGAGTTCCCCAACTCCAACGCCGTCGAGCTTGGCCCCATCACGGAGGTAGACCACGAGGGCCGGCCGGCCCTGGAATCGACGGTCAGCCCGAACCTCTCCTACCGGCCCGCCGATCCTGGAGCCCCGCTGTGCCGTCCGGGACGCACGCTGCTGAGGATTGACGCCGGCACGGGCGTCTGCGTTGCGAGCCGCTGGCTGGACGCGCCCGGGGCCGGCTCAGAGCAGGACGGTTACGGGCACTGGCTCCGCATCCTGGGCGTCGACGAATACATGCTCGATGACCTGTTCCTGGCCGAATCGATGAACCTCACGGACGTCCGGCGCCACATCAGCTGGGACGTACCCGCGGAGTAGCCCGGCTGTGACTCGCATCCGCCCGCCGGCCCCGCTAAGCTTCCTGCGATGACTGAACCCGCCGACTACTGGCCCCCTTTCGGCCTGAGCCTGACCACGCCGCGCCTTCAGCTGCACCCCATCCGCGACGCGGACATTCCGGCCGCGGTCTCAGCCGCCCTGAGCGGCGTGCACGAGCCGGGCCGCAGCCCCTTCAGCAGGCCCTGGGCCGAATCCCCCGCTGAGGAGCTCGGCCCGAACATGGCGCAGTGGTACTGGCGGTGCCGCGGGAACATGACACCGCAGGAGTGGACGCTGCTGCTGGGCATCTGGCACGACGGCGAGTTCATCGGATGCCAGGACGTCGAGGCCAAAGACTTCGCCGCGCTGAAGACGGTCACCACGGGCTCCTGGCTGCGGCAAAGCGTGCACGGCCAGGGATTCGGCAAGGAGATGCGGGCGGCCGTCGCCCTCTATGCCTTCGACTGGCTCGGCGCCGAAGTGGCGGAATCCGAGGCCGCCGCCTGGAACCAGCAGTCCCTGGGCGTCTCACGCTCCCTCGGCTACGAGCTCAACGGCGTCACCCGCGCCGCCTGGGGCGGCAAGGCCCAGGAGGTCCAAAACGTCCGCCTCACCCCCGCCACCTTCAAACGCCCCGACTGGGATCTCGGCGTCGAAGGCCACGAAGCCTTCGCGAAGTACCTGGGCATCCACCAGTAGCAGCCCCAAGCGGGGCAGCGGCCCCCCGCCGTCGGTGGGTTGCCGTGGTTGGGTTCGCCGGCCCGCGGCGTCCCGCCGTCGCTTAGACACCTCCCGTCGCTGCGCTGCGGTCGCTGGGCGACCTTCGCTGCGCTTTGGTCGGCGATGCGCTCCTCAGCGGGACACCGCAGCCCCGCGAAGCTGGGACGCTCACCAGCCGGGACGCGCTCCTCCGCAAGGTGAGCGACAAACGTGCCGGGACGCGGTCTTTCGCAAAGGAGCGCATCGCGGCGCATCGGATCCCCGGAGGTCGCTCAGCGACCGCAGGGGTCCCTATGCGTCGTAAGCAGCGTCCCGAGGGCCCCGAGGCGAGCTTGCGAGCCTTGGGAAGGGACCTCTGCGCTAAGCGACGGCGAAAGGCGGCGGTCCGGCCAACCCAACCACGGCAAACCCGACAACAGCGAAGCGCCACGACACGGCGAACTGGGCCACGGTTTCCTGACAACGTCGAAGGGCCGTGGTCCGGCGAACCGGACCACGGCCCCCAACCTGGGGAGGCTAGATCTCCGCCCCCTCCAGCAGCTCCGTCACGAGGGCTGCGATCGGCGAGCGCTCCGAGCGGGTGAGGGTGATGTGGCCGAACAGCGGGTGTCCCTTCAGGGTCTCGACGACGGCCGCCACGCCGTCGTGCCGTCCGACCCGCAGGTTGTCCCGCTGGGCGACGTCGTGCGTCAGGACGATCTTGGAGTTCTGGCCGATCCGGCTCATCACAGTCAGCAGCACATTCTTCTCCAGGGACTGCGCCTCGTCGACGATCACGAATGCGTCGTGCAGGGAGCGTCCGCGGATGTGCGTCAGCGGCATGACCTCAAGCATGCCCCGGTCCATCACTTCCTCCACCACTTCCTGGCTGACCAGCGCGCCCAGGGTGTCAAAGACCGCCTGCGCCCACGGGTTCATCTTTTCCGCTTCGGACCCGGGCAGGTAGCCGAGTTCCTGGCCGCCCACCGCGTACAGGGGCCGGAAGACGATCACCTTGCGGTGCTCCCGGCGCTCCAGGACGGCTTCGAGCCCGGCGCACAGGGCCAGTGCGGACTTGCCCGTGCCGGCCCGGCCGCCGAGGGACACGATGCCGACCGACGGGTCCATCAGGAGGTCGATTGCCAACCGCTGCTCGGCCGAGCGGCCGTGGAGTCCGAAGACGTCGCGGTCGCCCTTCACGAGCCGGACCTGTTTGTCCGCCCCTACCCGTCCGAGGGCCGAGCCGCGGCTGGACAGCAGGACCAGCCCGGTGTTGGTCGGCATCTCGGCCGCGGCCGGGATGAATACCGGCTCGTGCCCGTACAAGGTGGCAACCTCGTCCTCGCCCGCGTCGAGCTCGGCAACGCCGGTCCAGCCGGAGTCCTTGACGAGCTCATTGCGGTACTCGTCGGCCAGCAGCCCCATGGCCGAGGCCTTGACGCGCATCGGCAGGTCCTTGGACACCACCGTCACGTCGCGGCCCTCGTTGGCCATGTTCTTGGCCACCGCGAGGATGCGGCTGTCGTTGTCCACCCCGCGGAACCCGGCGGGCAGCACCTCGGCGGAGATATGGTTCAGCTCCACCATGAGCGTGCCGCCGTCGGGGCCCAGCGGGATGGGACGGTCCAGGCCGCCGTGCTCGAGCCGCAGGTCATCGAGCAGCCGGAGGGCCTTGCGCGCAAAGTAACCCAGCTCCGGGTCGTGGCGCTTTCCTTCGAGCTCGGTGATGACAACGATCGGCAGGATGACCTCGTGCTCGGCGAAGCGCAGGAGGGCCCGCGGATCGGAGAGCAGGACGGAGGTATCGATCACGAAACTGCGGGCCGTGCCCCGGCTCCCTGTTCCTTCCCCGGAAACAGCAAGACCGGCCGCCGCGGAATCCGCTGCACCGGTCTTTGAGGTGGCTCGCTTGGCGCGAGAGGTAGCTTTCTGTCCCTGATCGGAAATGACGTCGGGCAGTTGCTCAGAAATAGCCACATCGACTCCAGCCCCGGGGCAATGCCCGGAATTGTTATTGGTGAGGCGGCTCGGCCTGGAGGCCGGACGCGGCCTCCCATACACCCGGTGCGAAAATCCGCTCCATGTACTGGCCTCCCCGATCGGCCGGCGAATTGCCTGCCGATGGGATTAACGTACGTCTCCGGGGGCCGGTTTGTCCGATAATTTTTCGGCGATTCTTGTTGCCGTCTTGTGAATTCCGCGTGAACCGCTCAGGCGCCGAAGCGGCGCTGCCTGCCGGCGTAGTCGCGCAGGGCGCGCAGGAAATCCACCTTACGGAACGCCGGCCACAAGGCCTCGCAGAAGTAGAACTCACTGTACGCGCTCTGCCACATGAGGAATCCGGACAGCCGCTGCTCCCCGGAGGTCCGGATCACCAAGTCCGGATCCGGCTGGCCCCTGGTGTAGAGGAAGCGCGAGATGTCATCCACGGTGAGTTCATCGGCCAGTTGTCCGATGTCCGCTCCCCGGGCGACGGCGTCGTGCAGCAGTTCCCGGACGGCGTCGACAATCTCCCGCCGTCCGCCGTAGCCGACGGCGACATTGACGTGCAGCCTCTCCTGCGCGGGCGTGCGCGCCGTCAGGTTGTTCAGCCGCTCGGCGAGGTAGTCCGGCAGCAGTTCGGGGGCGCCCATGGCGTGAACCGAGATATTGGCGTCCTCGTCCAGCCGGTCCAGGGTGTTGGCGATGATGCCCATCAGGAGGTCGAGTTCCTCGCCGGAGCGGTTCATGTTGTCCGTGGAGAGCATGTACAAGGTGACCACCTTGATGCCCAGCTCCTGGCACCAGCCGAGGAATTCGTGGATCTTGTCCGCACCGGCCTGATGGCCTTGGCTCGTGGGGGCGTTGAACTGGCGGGCCCAGCGCCGGTTGCCGTCGACCATGACGCCGACGTGGCGCGGGATCCGTTCAGGATCGAGGGAGCGTTGGAGCTTGCGTTCGTAAAAGCCGTAGAGGAATCCGGGCATTTCCATCCGGAGATTCACCTGGCTTCCTTGAGGTACTTGTTCAGTGCACATCCTAGGCTACCTGCCGGAGGGCCGTGCCGGGTGCAGCTTCGTCACAGGACAGCCCCGGACGGCTTGTTACTCACCAGTAACTTACTACGGCGTAGGTTATTATTACGGCATGGAAAGCAACAGTCCGGAGCCTCGGCCGGAGCCTCCGGCGAAGCGGGCAACCCCGGTGGACGACGCCGCGGTGCGCCTGGCTGAACTGCTGATGATCAAGCCCAAATGGCGGGGCTGGATCCACACCGTCACCGCCCCGCTGGCACTGGCCGCCGGGCTGGTGCTGGTGATCCTGGCGCCGCCGGACCTGAAGGTGGCCTGCGCCGTATATGCCGTTACCGGGGTCCTGCTGTTCGGCGTCAGTGCCGTCTATCACCGGGGGAACTGGTCACCGCGAGTGAAGATCGTCCTGAAGCGGCTGGACCACACGAACATCATGCTGGTGATCGCCGGAAGCTACACGCCGCTCGCCTGGGCCCTGCTGGACCGGCAGCAAGCCGAAGTGCTGCTCTGGGTGATCTGGTCCGGGGCCATCCTCGGCGTGCTGTTCCGCCTGCTGTGGACCAATGCCCCGCGGTGGCTCTACGTGCCGATCTATATCGCCCTCGGCTGCGGCTCGCTGTTTTATCTGCCGGACTTTTTCGCCGCCAACGCTGCTTCGGCGGTGCTGATCTGCGTCGGCGGGGTCCTGTACATCACGGGAGCCGTGTTCTATGCGCTGAAGAAGCCGAACTTCAGCTACGAACACTTCGGCTTCCATGAACTGTTCCATGCGCTGACGGTCTTTGCCTTCGCCGCGCACTACATCGCTATTGCCATCGCGGTCCTGGGCTGACGCCGGCTGCGCTGATTCTCCCCACCTTTGAAACTGCGACGCCGGGACTCGCCGGCAGTCCGGCCCGACACGCCGGGCGCCGGCTTCAATGGTGGGGAATTCCGGCGTCAGGGGTTGGCCCCCTGCTCAGCCGGGATGCCCTGCCGCAATGAGCTCGGGCAGCAGCCGCATGTCGGAAAAGACGGTGGTTCCGGGACCGGCCAATCGGGAAGCCGGGGTGACACCGCCGGCATACGCGAAGACGTGCATTCCCGCCGCCCGGGCGGCCTGGACGCCGTAGGCGCTGTCCTCGACGACGGCGCACCGCCCGGGAGCGGCGCCCTGGGCCGCCGCGGCGTGGAGGAACAGGTCCGGCGCGGGTTTGCCGTTGGCCACCTCCGTGGCGCTGTAGATGCGGCCCTGAAAACGGCGCAGCAGCCCGGTCTTGCCCAAGGTCCGGCGCATCTTTTCGTGGCTGCCGCTGGAGGCGACGCAGTGCGGCAGGGACAGCCGGTCCAGGGCGTCCTCGACGCCGTCAACGGCCTCGAGATCACGTTCAAACGCCTCCTGGTACCAGCGACCGTAGTCGCGGTCCCAGCCGTCGGCCAGCCGGATCCCGAGCTGTTGTTCGACGGCGGCCACAAAGTGCGCCTCGGATTTTCCGACGAACCGTTCCACGATGTCATCGAGTTCCAGCTCCCAGCCCAGGTCTGCCAGCACGCGCTGGTCCACCCGGATGGCGATCACCTCGGAATCCACCAGCACACCGTCACAATCGAACACCACCAGCTCAAAGCCGTCCTGACCAGTCATGAGGACATCCTAGCCAGCTGCCCGCGCATTTCTTCGACGGAAGTCGCGGGGAGGCCGCAGACCATGCCGCGGCACAGGAACACCTGTGGGGCGCCGTCCGGGCCCGCGCCGCGGCCCTGCAGCAGGGGTACTGGCCGGGCGGCGCCGTCGTCCTGGACCGCGACCACCAGCCCGGGGCTGGCCGAGAGCAGCAGCTCCCGGTGCAGCACGGCCCGTTCCGGGCTGTCCGGTCCGGCGACGGCGGCCTCGATGGGACCGGCGAGGGCGGCCTGGGCGGTCGCGAGCAGCCAGCCGGCGGCGCGGGGTGCCTGGCCCGCAAGCGGAGGAAGCAGCAGGGCCAGGATGCTGGCCGCCATGATGCGGTGTTCGGACGAGCCGGAGAGGGCCGAGTGGGTCACCAGGGCACCGGCCAGCGCGGCTGCGCCGCTGGGGGTGGCGCCGTCGAACGGTTCCAGGCCGTCGCGGCCGCCCTGGGCGGCCGTGACCTGCGCGGACTCCCCCGCAGCGTCCCTCAGGCCGCCGTCGGCCGCGAACCGCCTGCAGGCGGCGTCCAGAATGGCCTCGGCCAGCCCGTACCAGCGGGTGTGCCCGGTAACCGCATAGAGCGCGAACAGCCCCTCGGCGCACAAGGCGTAGTCCTCCAGTAAACCGCCGATTCCCCGCGCCACTCCGTCGTGGGAGACGCGCATGAGCCTGCCGGGGCCATCCGCCGCGGGCCGCCAGTGCACGCGCTCAAGATAGTCCGCGATCCGCTCCGCCGCGGCCACAAGCTCCTGGCGTGCCAGGACGGCGCCAGCGTCGGCGAGGGCGGCGACGGCCAGTCCGTTCCAGCCCGCCACCACTTTGTCATCCCGGCCGGGCTGGGGCCGGTTCCTGCGTGCCTGCGCCAGCAGCGGGCGCACCCGCTGCCACAGCGCGGCCTCCCCACCGGACATCTCCCGGCCCGGATGCAGCGGCGAACCGTCGGCGCTCACACTTCCGGGCATTCGGACGTTCATGAGGGCCGCCACGGCGGCGCCGTCGGACGGGCCCAGGAGCGACTCAAGGCCGCCGGGAGTCCACAGGTAGCTGGCCCCTTCGGCGTGCACGCCGTCGACGACCGTGTCGGCGTCCAGCGACGACGCCAGGGCCACGACCCCGGTGTCCGGTCCCGCCGCAGGGCCTGCCGCAGGGGCTGGAGCCGGTCCTGCCGCCGGGCCCGTCGCAGGTGCAAGCCCGAGGCGGGCCAGGAGCCAGTCGGCGGTAAGTCCGGCAATCCCGGCGGCCTCGGCCGCCGGGTACTCCGGCGTGCCGCCCAGCCGGACCCAGTGGACATAGACGCGCAGCAACTGGGCGTTGTCGTAGAGCATTTTCTCGAAGTGCGGAACGGACCAGTCCGCCGTCACCGAATAGCGGGCGAAGCCGCCGTCGAGCTGGTCGAACAACGCCGAGCGGGACATTGCCGCCAGGCACCGCCCGGCCATGTCCCGGGCCGCCGTCGCGGTCTCCAGGCCCGCGGAGTCCTGGCCCCCTGTGTCCAGGCCCGCGGAGTCCTGGCCCCCTGTGTCCAGGTCCGCGGTCTCCTGGCCCGCGGTGTCCGGCGCGGCTGCCGGCGGCATGCTGTCCGAGGGCGCTGCGGCGTGACGGACCAGGAATTCGAGCACGGCCGCGGGCGGGAACTTCGGCGCGCCGCCGAAGCCGCCGTGGGCCCGGTCCTCGGCGCCGGAGAGGGCGGTGACGGCTTCGGCAAGGAGCGCCGCGTCCAGGGCCCCGGGCGGCCCGTCCAGATGCAGGGCGGCTGACGGCTGGGACGCCGCGATGCCGCGCGCCAGGGTGTCGGCGTTGGCCTCGACGGCGCCGCGGCGTTCCGTCCAGGCCTCGTTCACGGCTTCAAGGACCTGCCGGAAGGACGGCCGGCCCGGCATGGGCCGGGGCGGGTAGTACGTGCCGGCATGGAAGGCCCTGCCATCGGGCAGGAGGAAGACGGACATCGGCCAGCCGCCCTCGCCGCTGATCGCCTGCGTCGCTGTCATGTAGACGGCATCGACGTCAGGGCGCTCTTCGCGGTCCACTTTGATGGAGACAAAGTGGGCGTTCAGGTAGTCGGCGGTGTCCCGGTCCTCAAAGGATTCATGGGCCATGACGTGGCACCAGTGGCAGGCCGCGTAGCCGATTGAGAGGAACACCGGCACGTCCCGGGCGGCAGCTGCGGCGAAGGCCGCGTCACCGAACGGCTGCCAGTGCACGGGGTTGCCGGCGTGCTGGCGCAGGTACGCAGAGGGTTCCGCCGCCAGGGCATTCGAGGCCCCGGACGGCGGGTCGGGGAATCCGCGGTCAGCGGGTTCCGGGTCCCGCATCGCCGTTGACTTCCGGCCGGTTAACCGCGCCGTCGGCGGGGAAGGCGGTGCCGTCGGCAGGGAACCCGGCGTCCCCGGCGGCCTCACGTTCGGCCTCCACCWGGGCACGGTAGCGGACCCGGCGGATGCGCCGCACCATGTCCACGATCAGCAGCGCGGTCAACACCACGATGAAGGCTGTCAGCAGGAAGCCCAGCAGACCCGGGGTGACCTGGTCCTCGGACAGGCCCGGGCGCAGCGACGGCGTAGGGGTCGGCGCCGGGGCTGTTGCGAGGGCGATGAGCAAGGAATGCACGGTGGGGAACCTTCTGTGGAACTGGGTGTCTTTACTGCGGTGACTTTTCTACAGTGCTTTGTCTACAGCATCTTTTCTACACTGGATAGAAGAGCCCTTTCGTCTCTATCTTAGCCCGGCGAAGAGGTCCGTTTCCGGCAGATCCACGGGGATCCGGGATTCGATCAGGGAGTAGTCCTCCCACGGCCAGACCTTGCGCTGCATGGCCGAGGAGACCGCGAAGAAGAATCCTTCCGGGTCCACCTGGGTCCGGTGTGAGCGGAGTGCGTCGTCGCGGGCTTCGAAGAAATCGCCGCACTCGACCTGGGTTGTGGTGGCGTGTGTCGGCGGCGGCGGGGTATGCCCCTCGGCGTCCGCTTCCAGCCACGCAGCGAGCCGCTCGGCATACGGGGACTGCAGGCCGGCCTCCTCCAGCGCGGAGTGGAGGGCACGGAAACGGTCCGGGCTGAAGGCGCGGTCGTAGTAGAGCTTGCTGGGCTCCCAGGGTTCCCCGGCGTCCGGATACCGGGCAGGATCGCCGGCCGCCGCGAAGGCCTCGACGGCCACCCGGTGCGCCATGATGTGGTCCGGGTGCGGGTAGCCGCCGTTCTCGTCATAGCTGAGGATCACGTGGGGCTTGAAGTCCCGGACCAGCCGGACCAGCGGCGCGGCCGCCCGCTCCAGCGGCTGCAGGGCGAAGCACCCGGGCGGCAGGGCCGGCAGGGGGTCGCCCTCCGGCAGCCCGGAATCGACGAAGCCGAGCCAGCGCTGCCGGATGCCGAGGACGTTCGCGGCGGCGTCCATCTCCAGCCGGCGTGCCCCGGCCATGTCGCGTTTGGGGTGCGGTTGCCCCTCCATCGCGGGGTTCTGGATGTCGCCGCGGGAGCCGTCGGTGCACGTGGCCACCAGGACTTCCACGCCGGCGGCGGCATACATCGCCATCGTGGCGGCACCCTTGCTGGATTCGTCGTCGGGATGAGCATGGACCGCCAGCAGACGAAGCGGTGCTGACGGGCTGGGGGATGCTGTCATCGTGGGACGGCTCCTCTTTCTGCTGTGCTGCCCTGTTGGGGTGCGTCTGTTGGTGTGCGGCTTGGTCTGTGCGGCCAGCCGGAAATATCCCGGTCCGATCCACACTAAACTGGACTGGTGACTTCCGAGGACCAGCCTGCCGCGCCGGCACCTAACAGCCTATCCAATCGTTACGGCGGCCAAAAGCGCGCGCTTTCCCGCAAGGTCAAACGCAACATCCTGATCGCCGCCCTCGCCGTGGGCATTGCCTTTCTGGCCTGGGTCTCGACGTCGGCGGCCATCGGCGGCGTCAGCTACAAGGATGTCGGCTACAGCATCCCCGACGCCACGGTCACGGAAATCGACTTCCAGGTCACGAAGGACCCGGCAGCGGAGGCGAAATGCGCTGTGAAGGCCATGGACTCGAAGTTCGCGATTGTGGGCTGGAAGGTTGTGGACATCGGACCGAACGCGGCCGATGCCGGCACGGACGGCGGACGCACCACAGCCCACCGCGCCCAGCTGCGCACGGAATCCCAGGCGGTCTCCGCCGTCGTGGACAGCTGCTGGATTCCCGACGCCGGACAATAACGGGACCACAGGCCGCGGCAAGTGCCGGGCCGCGCACAGTGAAGCCGTCCGAGGCCGCCTGGGACACCGCCTGTAACACCGTGTGATCCACGCCGCAGTCCTCTTTGGTTTATCCACAGGATTGACTACAATGGATCAATACCTTTCCCCCGCTGAGCTGGTTACTGCGTCATAAAAGTGGCCACCGTGGCGGGGTCTTTGCTTGTATGACCACCCAAAGGAGAAGTCCGTGTCTACCACCAACAGCGCAACTGCGGCTTGGCTTACCCAGGAAGCTTTTGACCGCCTGAAGGCAGAGCTGGACAACCTTTCCGGCCCCGGCCGGGCAGAAATCGTCCAGAAGATCGAAGCGGCGCGCCAGGAGGGCGACCTCAAGGAGAACGGCGGCTACCACGCTGCCAAGGAGGAGCAGGGCAAGATCGAGGCCCGCATCCGCCAGCTCACGGCGCTCCTCCGGGACGCCCACGTCGGGGAGGCCCCGGCCGACGACGGCATCGTGGAGCCCGGCATGATCGTCGTGGCCAGGATTGCCGGCGACGAGGAGAGCTTCCTGCTCGGCTCCCGCGAAATTGCCGGCGACTCGGACCTGGATGTCTTCAGCGAGAAGTCCCCCCTCGGCGCGGCCATCGTCGGCCACAAGGAGGGCGACAAGCTCAGCTACACCGCCCCGAACGGCAAGGACATCACGGTGGAGATCATTTCCGCCAAGCCGTACGCCGGCTGACACCAGCGACATAACAGCGACGCCGGTCTCCCCTCGCGGGGAGGCCGGCGTCGTGTTTTCCGCCCGTTGGCGGGGGCTGCTGGGGCCGGCCGGTTTGGCCGGACTCCCCGGAGGTGTCCTCTACCCGGGTAGTCAGCGTCCCGCGGGCAGCGCCCCGGGTCGCCTGGTGCTCAGCAGCAGCGCGGCTGTGATGCCGCCGATAGCCCCACCCAGGTGGGCCTGCCACGAGACGAAACTGGCCACGGTGGGCAGGATTCCGAACAGGATGCCGCCGTAGGCCATGAACAACACCACGGACAGGGCGATCTGCCACCAGTTCCGGTTGATGAAGCCGCGGACCAGGAGGAACGCGAAGAGCCCGAACACCAGCCCGGAGGCGCCCACGGTGACGCTGGCGCCGCCGATGAGCCACACCACGAGCCCGGATGCCAGCCAGCTGGCGGCCAGTGCGGTGATGAACACCCGGTGCCCGGAGAGGAACACGAGGAAGCCGAAGATGATCAACGGGAGCGTGTTGGACATCAGGTGGGCCAGGCTGGAGTGCAGCAGCGGAAAGGTCAGGATGTCCAGGATCCCGTCCAGGCTGCGCGGCCGCAGCCCGAAAGTGCGGTTCAGGGAGTGGAACAGTGCGGTGTTGAGGATCTCGATCAGGTAGAGCAGCACCACGAAGGAGCCGACCACCAGCAGTCCCCGGCGGGCCCGCACCGCGGTGCTCTCCCCCTCCCGCGGCTCCCCGCCCCCAAACGAGTCCATCACCATGGCCCCTAGTGCACCACGATCGGCTGGAAACCCTCGGCGCGCAGCGCCGCCAGGACCTGGCTGCAGTGCTCGTGGCCCTTGGTTTCCAGGTTGACGGTGATGGAGACGTCGCCCATGCTGATGGAGCCGCCCACCCGGGTGTGGTCCAGGCCCGTGACGTTGGCGTCGTTCTCGGCGATGATGCGGGCGATCGTGGCCAGCGAGCCCGGACGGTCGTCCAGCATCATCCGCACGGTCATGTACCGGCCGGCGGCGGAGAGGCCGCGCTGGATGACCTTGAGCATCAGCATGGGGTCGATGTTGCCGCCGGAGAGGACCACCGCAACGGTTCCAGGATTTTCGATCTTGCCTTCCATGAGCGCCGCGACGCCGACGGCCCCGGCAGGTTCCACCACCATCTTGGCGCGCTCCAGCAGGAAGATCAGCGCCCGGGCCAGGGCGTCCTCGCTGACGGTGACGACGTCGTCGACGAGCTCGCGGATGATGCTGAACGGCAGCTGGCCCGGCCGGCCGACGGCGATGCCGTCGGCCATGGTGGAGACCTTTTTGAGCGGGACGAGGGCGTCGGCTGCGAGCGAGGGTGGATAGGCGGCGGCGTTTTCAGCCTGGACGCCGATGATGCGGATCTCGCGGCCGAGTTCTTTGGCGCGCGCCTTCACCGCGACGGCAACGCCCGCGAGGAGTCCGCCGCCACCGACACCCATCAGGATGGTGTCGACGTCGGGGACCTGTTCAAGGATCTCCAGCCCGACCGTCCCCTGGCCGGCGACGACGTCTACGTCATCGAAGGGGTGGACAAAGACGGCACCGCTTTCATCGGCATAGCGCTTGGCTTCCGCCAGCGCCTCGTCCACGTTGTGGCCGTGCAGCACCACCTCGGCGCCGTGGCTGCGGGTGGCGGCGAGCTTGGGCAATGCGACGCCGAGCGGCATGTAGATCCGGGCCTTGATGCCCAGGCTCTTGGCTGCGACAGCCACGCCCTGGGCGTGGTTTCCGGCAGAGGCCGCCACGACGCCGCGCTTCTTTTCGGCGTCGGAGAGCTTGGCCATCCGCACGTAGGCGCCGCGGACCTTGAAGGAGCCGGCGCGCTGCAGGTTTTCGCACTTGAGGAAGACCTCGCCGCCGACCGTGCTGCCGAGGGCCCGCGATGATTCCACGGGCGTCCGCGTAATAATCCCGTCGAGCAGCTTCTGCGCCTCCAGGACATCGTCCAGCGTGACGGGCAGGCTCTCAAGGGTATTCACGAACTGTTCTCCTTCTTTGGATCAGGCGTCGGTGCCCCGTCCGGCATCGCTGCCCGGAGCACCGCTGTTGGGTGCGGCGCCCTCGCCGCCGGGGTTTGCGCCCGGCAGGTGGACGTCTGTGAAGGTGGTGTCTGCGCCGGGTTCGGGGGCAGAACCGCCCCCGGCTCCCGCGGTTGCCAACACTTCATCATGTTCCCACGTTCTGCCCGCAATGTAGCGAATCGACGAGTTTGCTACGGCAAGGATCGGAACGGAGAACAAGGCGCCGGGGATCCCGGCGAGGTAGGAGCCGGCCGCGACGGACAGGATCACGGCGACGGGGTGGAGGGAGACGGCCTTGCCCATGACGAGGGGCTGCAGGATGTGGCTTTCGAGCTGCTGGACGCCGAGCACGATCGCCAGCATGATGAGGGCGTTGACGGGCCCGTTGGCGACCAGCGCCAGCAGCACGGCGATCGCGCCGGTGAACAGCGCGCCGACCACCGGGATGAACGAGCCGAGGAAGACCAGCACGCCCAGCGGCAGCGCGAGCGGCACGCCGATGATGGCGGCGCCGACGCCGATTCCCACGGCGTCCACGAAGGCGACGAACATTTGGATGCGTGCGTAGCTGACCATGGATGTCCAGCCGCGCCGGCCCGCGCCGTCCGTGGCCCGGCGCGCCTTCCGGGGCATGAGCCTGACGAGGAAGGCCCAGATCCTGTCGCCTTCGAGCAGGAAGAAGATCAGGATGAACAGCGCCAGGACCAGGCCGGCGGCGAAGTGCCCGGCGGTGCTCCCGAACGTCAGAGCGCCGCTGAGGATGCTGCTGCTGTTGTTCTGCAGGGCAGCGGTGGCGTCCTCGATGTACTTGTCGATCTGGGCGGCCGTTAGGTGCAGCGGGCCTTCCGACAGCCAGGTCTGTACCTGCTGCACGCCCGTGAGCGCCTGGGACCACAGTTCGCCGAAGCCCTGCATGAGCTGGCGCCCGACCAGGGTCAGGGCACCGACGATGAGGCCGATGAAGCCGAGCACCGTGATGGCGACGGCGAGCCCCTTGGGCACGCGCCGGTTGGCCATCCAGCGCACTGCGGGGCTGAGGAGCCCCGAGAGGAGGGCGGCCACCATCACGGGGATGATGAGGAAGCTGACGTGGCTGAGCAGCCAGACCAGCAGCCCGATCACGAGCAGGATCAGCCCGCCGCGCCACGCCCAGGCGGCGGCGATCCGCACGCCGTAGGGAATGTCCTGGTCGATCTCCCGGTCGGTCCGTACCCGGGCCCCGGCACGTGCGCCGGTCCCGGCCGCGGAATAGGAGGGGCTTGTGGCAGGTGCGGCGTCCTCAGCTGGCGTCATAGCCCCATGATTCCGTAGGCGACGCCCAATAGGAAACCAGAAACCAGCAGCCAGCAAACGGCACGGGGCGACGGCCCCGGGCGACGGCCGAGGCGCCGGCACGGGGCGACGGCCCCGGGCGACGGCCGAGGCGCCGGCCCGGAGGCCGTTCCCGGGGTCAGCCCGCCGGGTCGGCCTGCGGGGTCAGCCCATAGCGTCAGCCGGCAGCGGCCGCCAGCGAGGCGGAGATGCCCCAGGTCATGGAGAACTGCTCCCCCGGCGCGAGCCAGCGCAGGCCCTCGCCGCTGTTGAACGCGTTGGCGGGACCGGTCATCGGCTCGATCGCTACCGCCTTCGACCGGCCCGGAAATTCCGTCGTCACGAAGACATGGACATACCCGCAACTCGCGTCCTGCCACAGGCTCACCGTCCGCCCGTCGGGTGAGCGCAGCGTGTGCCGGGCGACGCCGCCGTCGAACTCCAGGTCCGTGTAGGCCGAATCGAGGTCCAGGGTCCCCACCGGCCGCCCGCCGCGCAGATCGAAGTCGCCGCTGACCGGTTCACTGCTGCGCGGGATGAGGCGGCCGTCGGCGACCAGCCTGGTCCGGGCGTCCACACTCACGGTGAGGTCCTCGCTGGGCACGTCGCCCAGCCGCAGGTACGGGTGGGCGCCGAGCACGAACGGCGCGCGGTCCTGGGAGTCGTTGATCAGGGTTTGGCGCACCACCAGCCCCAGGTCCTCGGCCAGTTCGTAGCGGACCCGGTGCCGCAGAAGAAACGGGTAGCCGTGCTGCGGAAAAACCGCCGCCTCCAGGGTTACGGAGAACTCGTCCTCGTCCACGAGATCGTAGGAGGAGTTCCGCAGCAAACCGTGGCTGGCGTTATTGCGGGAGACCTCGGTGATGTCCAGCTGCAGCTTCTTGCCGTTGAGGTGCCAGACGCCGTCCTCCACCCGGTTGGCCCAGGGTGCCAGCGTGATTCCGGTGGCACCGGGCGCAATGTCGGCATCCGCGTAGGTTTCCGTCAGGGCGGTGTCTCCGCGGCTGTAGAGCCGCAGGCCGGCGGCGAGTTCGGTGACGACTGCCAGGGCGTCGCCGCGCCGGAGCTCGTACTGCCGGCCGGACGCGTACCTGCGCATCGTGTCATTGGCGGCGGATACAGTGCCGGATGCCGGGGGTGTCGCTGAGAGATCCATGGTGACCACCGTACAGCCCGCACCACACAAACAACCCCGCGAACCCGTATACCTTGGACCCATGAATTCCAGCAGCGCAGGAGCCAGGCCATGAATCCACCCCTGGACGGCCGCGGGCTCGCCGCCCGGTTTGAGACGGTCTTCGGCGCCCGGCCCGACGGCGTGTGGCAGGCACCGGGGCGGGTCAACCTCATCGGCGAGCACACCGATTACAACGAGGGCTTCGTCCTGCCGTTCGCCATCGACCGGGCGGCCCGGGTTGCCGTCCGGGTCCGGCCGGATTCCACGGTGCGGATGCTCTCCACGTTCGGCAACCAGGGGCTGACCACCGCGGAGACCGGCTCGCTGGCCCGCGCCAGCGCCAGGGGCTGGACAAAGTACCCGCTCGGGGTCATCTGGGCCCTGCAGCAACGGGGACTTCAGGTTCCCGGCGTGGACCTGCTCCTGGATTCCGAGGTTCCGCGAGGGGCCGGCCTGTCGTCCTCCCACGCCATCGAATGCGCCGTGATTTCGGCGCTGAACGGGCTCATGGACGCCGGCCTCTCCGTGCAGGACATGGTCCTGGCCACCCAGCGGGCGGAGAATGACTTCGTCGGCGCGCCGACCGGCATCATGGACCAGTCCGCCTCGCTCCGGGCCACGGCCGGCCACGCCGTCTTCCTCGACTGCCGGGACCAGAGTGTCCGGCTGGTGCCGTTCGACGCCGATGCCGCGGGACTGGTGCTGCTGGTTATCGACACCCGGGTTTCCCATTCCCACGCCGACGGCGGCTATGCGGCCCGCCGGGAGTCGTGCGAACTCGCCGCCGAGGTCCTTGGCGTGCGGGCGCTGCGCGACGTCGGGCTCGAGGACCTCGAGGAGGCCAGCGGGCTTCTGGACCAGGAGACCTTCCGCCGGCTCCGGCACGTGGTCACCGAGAACCAGCGCGTGCTGCAGACGGTGGAGCTGCTGGACACCCGGGGCCCGGCCGCCATCGGCCCCCTGCTCGACGCGTCCCATGCCTCGATGCGCGATGACTTCGAGATCTCCTGCGCGGAGCTGGACCTTGCCGTGGACACGGCGCGGTCGGCCGGCGCGATCGGCGCCCGCATGACCGGCGGCGGCTTCGGCGGCTCCGCGATCGCCCTGACCCCGGCGGGATCGGCGCAACAGGTGCGCTCCGCCGTCGAACGTGCCTTCGCCCGGGCCGGGTATGCCGCGCCGGAGATCTTCAGCGTCAGCCCCGCGGCCGGAGCCATGCGGCTGGCCTAGGCGGGGCGTAGTCTGGGCGCATGCCAGAAGCTGTCATCGTTTCTACTGCCCGGAGCCCGATCGGCCGCGCGTTCAAAGGTTCCCTGAGACACGAACGGCCGGACGATCTCGCCGCGGCCATGATCACGGCGGCCCTCGCCGGGATTCCTGCGTTCGACGCCGCCGCCGGGCCCGGCCACGGCCTGGACGACATCTATCTGGGGTGCGCCGAGCCGAGCGGCGAGGCCGGCACCAACATGGCGCGTGTGGTCAGCATCCTGGCCGGGCTGGACAACGTTCCGGCCGCCACCATCAACCGTTTTTGTGCCTCCAGCCTGCAGACGCTCCGGATGGCCTTCCACGCCATCAAGGCCGGCGAAGGCCACGCGTTCGTGGCCGCCGGGGTTGAGGCGGTGTCCCGCTACCGGGACTGGGCCGGTGCCGGCGAGACCGACGCCAGCACGCACAATCCGCGCTTTGAGGCGTCCCGGAAACGCACCGAGGCCCGCGCGGCCGCCAACACGCCGTGGACCGACCCGCGGCTGGGCGGCCGGATGCCGGACGTGTACATCGCCATGGGCCAGACGGCGGAGAACGTCGCCACAAGCTACGGCATCACCCGTGAAGAGCAGGACGCCTGGGCGGTGCTCAGCCAGAACCGGGCCGAGGCGGCCATCGCTTCCGGATTCTACGCCCGCGAAATCACGCCGTATACCCGCGCCGACGGCTCGGTGGTGGACCGCGACGATTCACCGCGTCCCGGTGTGACAGCAGAGGCGGTCGGCGCCCTGCAGCCGGTTTTCCGCAGCAACGGCACCGTGACGGCCGGGAACGCGTGCCCGCTCAACGACGGGGCCGCCGCCGTCGTGGTCATGAGTGATTCTCGCGCCCGCGAACTGGGCCTCGAGCCGCTTGCCCGGATCGTCTCCACCGGTGTCAGCGCCCTGTCCCCGGAGTTGATGGGGATGGGGCCGGTGGAAGCGACGCGCCGGGCGCTCACGATCGCCGGGCTGACCATCGGGGACATCGACCTTGTGGAGCTCAACGAGGCCTTCGCGGTCCAGGTGGTGGCCAGCGCCCGGGAGCTCGGCATCGATCCGAAGATGCTCAATGTCCACGGCGGCGCCATTGCCCTCGGCCACCCCTTCGGGATGACCGGCGCACGCATGACCACCACGCTGATCAACGGGCTTCGCGCCCGCGACGCCTCTTTGGGACTGGCCACGCTGTGCGTGGGCGGCGGCCAGGGCATGGCGGTTGTGTTCGAGCGGCTCAGCTGACGGCTTCCTGCTGAGCCGCATACGCGAGAGGAGCCCCGCCATCGGGCGGGGCTCCTCGCGGGAAATCAGGGTCGTTCAGGAACGACGCCGGTCAGTCGTCGCCGCGCAGGATGGCCAGGAGCCGGATGATCTCGACGTAGAGCCAGACCAGCGTGACCGTGAGGCCGAAGGCTGCGGTCCAGGAGAAGCGCTGCGGGGCTCCGGCGCTGATGGCCGCCTCGATGGACGTGAAGTCCATGATCAGGGAGAAGGCGGCCAGGCCGATCGCCAGGAAGCCGATGAAGACGCCGAGCGGGATACCCATGATCTCCACGCTGGTGCTCAGGCCAAACGGCGTGGTCACGGCCCCGGTCATCATCATGACGACGTTGACGAGCGCAAACACCGCATAGCCGATCAGGGCGATCATGAAGAACCGCATGAGCTTGGGCGTCGCCCGGACCTTGCCGCTCTTGAACAGCACGAGCGTCACGGCGAAGACGGACAGCGTCCCGACGACGGCCTGGATGCCGACTCCCGGGAACAGGTTGTCAAGGATGCGGGTCAGGCCGCCGAGGAAGAACCCTTCGAGCAGGGCGTAGGCCAGGATCAGTCCGGGTGACGGCTGCTTCTTGAAGGTGTTGACCATTGCGAGGGCGAAGCCGCCGAGGGCTCCGAGGATCATCAGCATGGATCCGGTGCCCTGCGGGACGGCGAGCGCCACTGCGGCGCCGACTACCAGGATGCCGAGGCACCCGGCGGTCTTGACGATGACGTCGTCGTACGTCATCCGGCCAATGTCAGCCGGCCCGGCCGCCGGGCGGTTGTACAGGTCCTGGAGCTGTTCCTGGGACATGCCCTGCTGGGCCGAATTCCACCCGCCCTGGCCCGGGGCCTGACCGTAAGCGGTCTGGCCATACGGGTTCTGGCCGTACGGGTTCTGGCCGTACGGGTTCTGACCGTACGGGGCCTGCGGGGCAGGCGGTGCCTGGGTGGCTTCGCGGAAATTCTTTCCGCTGAAGATCGGGTTTCCGCCATGTGCCATTGCGGGTGTCCTCCAAAATAAGGGGGTGGGTGATGTTCCGGTGCGATGCGGACTAGACGAAATGGGATTTTATATAGTCACGCTACCAATTCCCACGGCTGACAGGGAGGGATAGTTCCCCCCGGGGACCGCCGCAACCGAACCGTGATCTAGGTCAGCGGGTTTTTCAGGCCTACCATGTCCGCGGACGCCGGCCTCCCGGTGCGGCTCGCGAGAGTGCGGCTCGCGAGAGTGCGGCTCGTGACAGCGCGGCTCGTGACAGCACCGGCCGCCAGCAGGCCGGACTGTCCGTCACCGTGGAAATCGTCGAACCGCTGCGACGGGGCACCCTTCGGCTCGGGGAGCGGGCCGGGAACCGGCGCCGGCGTTCCCGTGCCGCTGTTGACAATGACGTCGTCGATATAGATGTCGGCCATTTGCTGATCGTGTTCGGAGCCAAGCTGGAGCGTGTCGAGCGTCGTCGCGGAAATACTGACAGTGCCGGCGTAGACCGAACGCCCGTCCCACCAGATTTGGACGTTGGTCCCGGGGCCGTTGGGGACCACGTGCATGACCAGCCGGTGCCAGGAGTCAGTCGGGACGTCCCGCCGCAAGGTGGTGTAGGCGAACCCTGCGGGTGACGAAGTACGGAGCACGAGTTCATGGGAAATGTTCTGCCGGAAAACATCCAGGACGCGGACTCCGCCGGCAAAGAACCGGAAGTAGGGAACATTGTTTCCCGCCATCCCTTCGGCGGCGATGTTGAACCAGCCGTCCGCAAATGCCTCCGTGGCCCCGGGGGTCAGGCCCACCGTCAGCCTGGCGATGGAGCCCGGCACCGCGGTGGTGTGCAGGAGGGCGGCACAGTTCCCGGAGTGCGAGAGCCCGGTGGACACCGAGGCGTTCCCCGTCCCGGCCGCGGAAATGCCGAAGCCGTCCAGGGTGCCTGCCTCGAAGCTGGATGCCGCCGCCTGGATCCCCGGATAGGGGTCCCTGAGTGCCTCCGTGGAGGGAACGCAGGCCTGCGCCCCGGCGGTTTCGGGGCCCAGGCTGAGCGCCGGGAGGCCCAGGATCGCCAGTACAAGCGAACCCGCGAGGCACAGCTTAACCACCCGGTTCATCAGTCGGCCCTCCACGATCGGCCCCTGCCATCGGCGCCGGCCGGATTCCGGGACGAACGGACTCGGGTTCCGGCGCTCTTCGCACCATAATGCTGGCGGGCTTGGAAAAAGCTTGGGGGTGCCGGTTCCGCGGGCCGGAGCGGACGTGGCCGGCCGCCCGCGCCTGCCCCGGGCGGCCCGGCGAATTGGGGGCCGGGCCGGCCACTGTTTAGGCATACTCGGAATCAACAAAAGTTTTCTTTAGCTGGGCTACACCAAGGTGTCGGCGGCGCTACACGGTTGTTACCCGATCGCGACGTTCTCCCTGCTCGCAGCGGCATTCTTTGGGTCGCCCGGGCTGTAGCATAGGCCACACAGGGTGACGGACATCACAACACATGATCGTAGTGCCAGACGCTCGTCCCCTGACCGTTCGCAACGGTTGCAAAGGCGCAACCCACAGCACCCCCATGTGGAGGTTTTCAATTTGAGAAGCACAACGAGCGGCCTGTCGCAGAGACGGCGCGGCAGACTACTGAGGTCTGTGGGGGCAGTATTCGCCGCCATGGCTGCGCTACTACTCATCGTGGCCCCGGCGTCCAGCGCTACGACCCCCTCGCCGACACCATCCCCGTCGGCCACCCAGTTCACGAACAGCATCAGCGGCTTCCTGCGCGGCGACGACCGCGCACCGATCCCCGGGGTGACCATCACCGCCACGAGCGGGGATTTCACGGGAACCACGAAATCGGGAGCCAACGGCGCCTGGACCATCGGCGTCCCCACCCAGGGAACCTACGAGGTCAAACTCGATGAGTCCACGCTTCCGCAGGGCATCAAACTGGCCGAGGGCCAGGAGAACCCCCGCAACGTCACCTTCAGCCAGACCTCAAACCTCTCTGTCATCTTCACGTTTGGCAAGGGCATTGTCGTGGAGCAGCAGAACTTCATGCAAAACCTGCTCAACCGGCTGGTGGCAGGCCTGAGCTTCGGCCTGTTGCTCGCCCTCGCGTCCGTGGGCCTGTCCCTGATCTTTGGCACCACCGGCCTGACCAACTTCGCCCACGGAGAAATGGTCACCCTCGGCGCGGTACTGGTGTTCGCCTTCAACCAGATGCACCTGCCGTTCTGGCTGGCCGTCCTCCTGGCCGTCATCGGCGGCGGATTGTTCGGCTACGTCCAGGACGCGGGCCTGTGGAAACCCCTGCGGCGCCGCGGAACGGGGCTTGTTCCGATGATGATCGTCAGCATCGGCCTGGCCCTGTCCGTGCGCTACATCATCCAGTTCTACTTCGGCGGCGCCACCCAGCAACTGCCGTTCGCCCAGAGCGTGGAAATCCTGATCGGCCCGATCTCCATCTCGCCCAACAACCTCTTGTCCCTCCTCGTCAGCGCCGTCGTGATCGCCGCCCTCGGCGTCGTCCTGCTCAAGACCCGCCTCGGCAAGGCCACCCGTGCGGTGGCCGACAACCCGGCGCTGGCCGCGGCCTCCGGCATCGACGTCGACTCCGTCATCCGAATCGTCTGGGTGGTCGGCGGCATGCTCGCCGCCCTCGGCGGCATCCTCTGGGCCTACTACCGTCCCGGCGTCACCTTCGACATGGGCTCGCAGATCCTGCTGCTCATCTTCGCCAGCGTCACCCTCGGCGGCCTCGGCACAGTCTGGGGCGCCCTGGTCGGTTCCATCATCGTCGGCATCTTCGTTGAGCTGACCACCGTGTTCGGCCTCGCAGCCGACCTCAAATACGTGGGAGCGTTGTTCATCATGATTGTTGTCCTCCTGTTCCGCCCTCAGGGCATTCTGGGCCGCAAAGAGCGCGTGGGTTAGGAGACAGCCATGGACTTCGGATTCATTTTCTCCAGCGCCGCCGGCGAACTGTTCAGCCCGACGACAGCTGCCTACGCGCTGGCCACACTCGGCCTCGCCGTTCACTTCGGCTACACCGGCCTGCTCAACTTTGGCCAGGCCGGCTTCATGGCAGTGGGAGCCTACGGCTTCGCCATCTCCACCCTGACGTTCCATGTGCCGTTCTTCGTCGGACTGCTCATCGCCGTCGTCGCCTCCGCCATCTTCGCCCTGCTGCTGGGCATCCCGACGCTGCGGCTGCGGGCGGACTACCTGGCCATCGTGACCATCGCGGCGGCCGAAATCGTGCGCTACATCGTCACGACCAACCAGCTGACCGCCATCACCGGCTCGGCCAACGGCCTGGCCGCCTTCGAGGGCGATTTCTACGCCATGAACCCCTTCCCGCCGGGGACGTACGTTGGCATGAACAACCGCGACTTCTTCATCCGGGTGGTCGCCTGGGCAGTTGTGGCCCTCTTCTGCACCCTGGTCTGGCTGCTGATGCGAAGCCCCTGGGGCCGGGTACTCAAGGGCATCCGCGAGGACGAGAACGCCGTCCGCTCGCTCGGCAAGAACGTGTACGCCTACAAGATGCAGTCCCTGATCATCGGCGGCGCGCTCGGTGCCCTGGCAGGCATGATCTTCACGATTCCCCGCGGTGCGGTGCAGCCTGCCAACTACGGCACGGAACTGACGTTCTTCCTCTACACCTGCCTGCTGCTCGGCGGGCTCGGCACTGTGCTCGGCCCGGTGGTCGGCGCGATGATCTTCTGGGTGGTGCTCTCGCTCACCCAGGGCATCCTCTACGGCCTGATCGAGTCCGGCACCATCACGTGGCTGAACACGGTCCAGGCCGGGCAGCTGCGTTACATCCTGGTCGGCGTGGCGCTCATGCTGCTGATGATCTTCAGGCCCCAGGGCGTTCTCGGCAATAAGAAGGAGCTGGCATTCGCATGAGCATTCCAAGCGAAGAGTCACGGGACGAACCCCGCACATCGGAAGAGATCGACTACATGACGGACAACCGTCCGATCGCCGCTGGCGAGATCGCGCCCGGTTGCAAGAAGCGTGATCCGATCGTGGTGGCAGAAAACGTCACCCGCACCTTCGGCGGCATCAACGCCGTCGACGTCCAGTACCTCGAGATCCCGCGGCACAAGATCACCGCACTGATCGGCCCCAACGGCGCCGGCAAGACCACCTTGTTCAACCTGCTGACGGGATTCGATACCCCGAACTCGGGTACATGGCAGTTCGAGGGCAACAACATCGCCGGCGTCTCCTCGTACAAGGTTGCCCGGATGGGGATGGTGCGCACGTTCCAGCTCACCAAGGTCATGGGCAAGCTCACCGTCATGGAGAACATGCGCCTCGGCGCCTCCAGCCAGTCCGGCGAACGCCTGTCCAAGGCTTTGTTCAAGGGCATCTGGGGCGGCCAGGAAAAGAAGATCACCCAGGAAGCCAACGTGCTGCTGGAGAAGTTCAAACTGGACGCCAAGAGGGACGACTACGCGGCGTCGCTGTCCGGCGGGCAGCGGAAGCTGCTGGAAATGGCCCGCTCCCTCATGGTGCGGCCCAAGCTGGTCATGCTCGACGAGCCGATGGCCGGCGTCAACCCTGCGCTGACGCAGTCGCTGCTGGACCACATCAAGAACCTCAAGGCCGAGGGCATGACCGTCTTGTTCGTCGAGCACGACATGAACATGGTCCGCCATATCGCCGACTGGGTGGTGGTGATGGCAGAGGGCAAGATCGTGGCCGAAGGGCCTCCCGCCGAAGTCATGAAGAACCCCGCCGTGATCGACGCCTACCTCGGCGCCCACCACGACGTCGATCTCGGCGACGCCGAGGGCATCAAGGAACTGGCCGCGGAGCTGGTCGCCGACGAGGAATCGATTGTCGGCACTGAAAACGCCGGCATCATCTCCGCCGACGTCCTCACCACCGAGGCGGAGGAGGCGGCGAACGGGACGACGCGCGGCCGCCGCAGCGCCGGAGAGCCGAACCGCGCCGAAGAGCCAAACCGCACAGAGAAGGACAAAGAATGAGCGCCACCAGCGCGGCACCGGCCGCCCAGCCCGCCTTCGATGGCGACTCGGTCGTGAAGGTCACCGATCTGGTGGCTGGTTACATCCCCGGCGTCAATATCCTCAACGGCTGCAGCATCGAGGCCCGCAAGGGTGAGCTGATCGGCATCATCGGCCCCAACGGCGCCGGCAAGTCTACGCTGCTGAAGGCCATGTTTGGCCTGGTCAAGGTCCACTCCGGCTCGGTGGTGGTCCGCGGGCAGGACATCACCGGGCTCAAGGCCAACAAGCTGGTCAGCAAGGGCGTCGGCTTCGTTCCGCAGAACAACAACGTGTTCGCCGCCCTGACCATCGAGGAAAACATGCAGATGGGCATGTTCCAGCGGCCCAAGGACTTCGCCCAACGGTTCGACTTTGTCTCCGAACTGTTCCCGGAGCTCGCCAAACGGCGCGCCCAGCGTGCCGGCTCGCTCTCCGGCGGCGAACGCCAAATGGTCGCCATGGGACGGGCCCTCATGATGGACCCGGCCGTTCTGCTGCTCGATGAGCCCTCCGCGGGCCTCTCCCCTGTCAAGCAGGATGAGACCTTCCTCCGGGTCCACGAGATCAACCGGGCCGGCGTCTCCGTCATCATGGTGGAACAAAACGCGCGCCGCTGCCTGCAGATCTGCGACCGCGCCTACGTGCTGGACCAGGGCAAGGACGCGTACACCGGTACTGGCCGGGAGCTCATGAAGGATCCCAAGGTCATCCAGCTCTATCTGGGGACGCTCGCAGACACTGTCGAATAGCGCTCCGGGCAGTATCTCCCCGCAAGGGCCGTTACCAGCCGGTGGCGGCCCTTCTGCGTGCCCGGCGGCGGGCTACAACATTCCGTGGCCCCACGGCATCTCCAGTCACCTCCGGTCGCCTCTGCCGCCGCTTGCTCGGCGCCTGCGCTCGTCCCTCCCCGGCGGCCCCCTCCCCTCGCTAGCTCGGGCAGGGATCCCTGCCGCCGTGGGCCCACCCGGCGGCCCCCCAACAACGGCGTTTCACAAGCGCCTGCCTCCGTCGCCCTTCGTTTGAGCCACGTTTTCACGGCGGTTTGGGACCGGCGCACCTCGGATCCACGCCGCCCCTGTCCGAATCCGCAGCGCAAATCCGGTTCCGCAACCGCGTCCGGTTCCGCGGTCCTGACGCTCCGCCCCCGCTCTCCCCCGCACACAAAAGACCCCCGTCCGGACTGGACGGGGGTCTTCTGTTAGTCGGGGGAAGCGGCTTACAGCTTGCCGAATTCCTCCTTGACCGGCTTGTAGGTGTTGTCATCCTGGTACTCGTAGATGCCGATGTAGGCTTCCGTCGGGTCGCCGGCGTCGGAGAACGTTACGGGGCCGGACTGGCCGTCGTAGTCGATGTCCTTACCGTTGCGGAGCAGGGTGACGCAGGAGGGGAAGGTGTTGCACTTCTCTCCACCCTCAGAGACAGCCTTGAGCTGGGCTGCGATGTCGGTGCCCTTGGTGCTCTTGGCGGCCTCGGCAGCCAGTGCGATCAGGTTCACTGCGTCGTAGGACTCGCCGGAGTAGCTGTAGTCCTTCAGCGCCGGGTCAATCCCCAGGAGCTTCTTCTTGAAGTCCTCCTTGGCGAAGGTACCCGGGATGGTGCCCTGGGCGCCCTTCAGGGTTCCTGCCTGGAAGTCCTTGCTGTAATCGGACATGTTGCCGTCCACCATGAAGATCTGGGTCGGTTTGACGCCCTTGCCCGTCATCAGCGGAACGATGCTCTTGGCCTGGTCGAAGGTGATCAGGGCAATGGCATCCGGCTTGGCGGCCAGAACCTTGTCCACCTGGCTGCTGAACTGGGAATCGCCTTCATTGAACAGCTCCTGGGCAACAACCTTGCCGCCGGCCGCCTCGAAAGCTGCCTGGACGTTCTTTGCAAGGCCGGTTCCGTAGGCGTCGTTCAGGACGATCATGCCGACAGTCTGGGCGCCACAGGTGGCCATGTAGTTGCCGAGGACCTTGCCCTGGAGCACGTCCGAGGGCGCGGTGCGCCAGTAGAGGCCCTTGTCATCCCACGCCGTGAAGTCCGGGGAGGTGTTGGCCGGGGAGAACTGGACGACGCCGGCACCGGTGATCTGGTTGATCACGGTCTTGGAGACACCCGAGGAGGCGGCGCCGACGATTGCGCTGACGCCCTGTCCGAGCAGTGCCGTGGTGGACTGGGTGGCGATGTCGGTCTTGGTGTCGCCGGAGTCACGGTGGATGACCTCTACCGGCTTGCCCAGGACGCCGCCGGCATCGTTGACCTCCTTGATGCCGAGGTTAACACCTGCAATTTCGGGCGGGCCGAGGAAGGCCAGCGAACCCGTCGTCGGCAGGAGCGAGCCGATCTTCAGGGGCGTGGGGGTGGTGGTGGCCGAAGCGGGCACAGTGCCCGTTTCGCCGGCGGCGCTGGTACCGCCACCGGTGGCGCTGGGTGCCGGGCACGCGATTCCCGCGGCCGCGGCTGAGCTGGATCCCGACGAACTCGGGGCGGGTGACCCGCCACAAGCCGTAGCCAAAAGGGCGACGCCGAGGCTAAGCACGGTGAGCTTAGCGACGCGGGGCGCAACCCGGGGGAGTGAAGTCATGTACAAGCTCCTCGATCTAAAGGTGCGAACGGCCTTTGACGCGAAAGATCAGGTGTTCCTGATTCCACTTCAAGCTAGTGCAATTTCGACGTGAAAATAAGTGACTACGGTCACATCCTTATAACACTCGTTGCATAGAGGAAATCTGGACGGTTGCGACGGCTGTTTTGTCGGGGGCGACGGCCCGGAACGGCTCCCCGGGACGGGAACACCGCCCAGTGTGTGGCCGGCGTCGTCGCACCAGGAGACGAGGACGTAGGAGGGTCCCTCTTACGGCGACGGCGTAGACGTCCACTGTGGCACTGCCCGCCAGCGGGAGACGCTCGCCACGACGTTCGGGTAGCTACCGTCCTCCCACGAGAGCGACTCCTCCGCGGGGTGAGCGGGATCGGGCCGGAGGTACTCGTAGGTTTCCCCGTCGAGGGTGAACGATGCCATCGGGCAATCCAGGCTGCGGTTACGGTTAATCTGCTCTATGCCTAGGGGTTCGCGTCGGATCCTGTGGGATTGAATCTAAGCTTCGGTCGCGCAGCGCGATTTTGGCAAGTCGCGTCAAGAACAACGCATGGTAGTTGAACGTGTAATGAACGGGGAACTTGCCCCAGGGATGACCTTCGAAGCTTTGGAGACCGTCAGGCATCACGTCAATACAGTCGACGTCGAAATTCGCGGCTAGGTGGTCGTCCATCGCGTCCCAATGCGAGTTCATGGACACAGCCCACGGGTTGAACTCGTGGGTGGCGCCGGATTTGTCCACCCACGTCGCCACGTTGCGTGAACGATGAACGATGACTCGCGTTTGCGGGCATATCTCTTTTACGTAGGTCATGAAGCGGTCAATTGCGTCGGTCCACGCTTCCATAAAGGCGTCAGTTTGGCTCTGGATGCGGTACACATCAACGTCCTGGGACTTGTAGAAGGCTGTGTTAACGGTGGACCACGCGTTGTTGGTTATGTGCTGGCCAGTGCCGAGTCGGGCAAAACCAAAGATCAGGTCTGGCCAGAAGTCCATAATGAGGTATTCGGGCTGGGCCTCTTTTAGTTCTGCCAGATACGCCCGAGAGAACTCCCGCTGCAAGTTGTTAAAGTTTCGGGGCGCCAGCCCGTCCAGCATTTCGGGGTCCACGTCGATGGGCTCGCTCATGAGGCTGACCATGGACACGTGGTCGGCCAGCGCAACGCAGTCGAACAGGTCCTTGTATCCGGGGTTGAAGGTCCTATTCAAGTTGTCTCGCGTTACGCAGCTCCCAAAGACTGCCACTTTGATGGGTTGGAAATCACTCATTTAAGACCTACGCTTCGAGACTGCGGTTAGACAAGACGCCATCAATCCTAGCCGCACGCGACAGCACGGCAGTAGCGTAAGCACCCAACTGACCACCAGACCCAACACTTAGGGGGCGCTGTTGCGAAGAAGTAAGGTGAGCATCATAGGTCTGCCTTCTCGATCGTGACCGTGGCCGTCAGGTGTGGTTCTACGCGGCCAAAGTCTTAGGCCTCCAAATAGCCACCAAGGCCCGGGCGCCCCTCCGTGGTCTGCGACGTGTAAAGACCCCCGGTTCCCCTTGAACTTAAAGGAATCGGGGGTCTTTTCGTTTGTGCCCCAGGTGGGACTCGAACCCACAACACGCGGATTTTAAGTCCGCTGCCTCTGCCAATTGGGCTACTGGGGCGCCCGGTCAATGGTATCCCGTCGCCGGGCGGATCAGTCCGCGAAAGGCTCCGAATAGCGGAAGGTGCCGCTCACGCCGCCGGGCCAGACGGCCAGCGGCAGCAACTGGAAGTGCGCGGCCCAGCCTGCCTCCGGCGGCGCCACCCCGAGCGAGGTGGACGGAACAAAGCCGAAGCGGGAGTAGTACTCGGGGCTGCCCAGCAGGGCTATGCCCCGCTCCCCCGCGGTGTTGGCCCGCGCCACAGTCTCGTTCATGAGCGCGGTGCCGATGCCGTGGCGCTGCAGCCGCGGCACCACCCCGATCGGCCCGAGGCCGAGCAGCTCCAGCCCGTCCACCCATCCGCGGGTGCTGATCACATGCCCCACGATTTCGCCGTCGAGTTCGGCCACGATACTGAACGCCGGCAGGTATTCCTGGCACTCGAACAACCGCGCCAGCAGCTTCACTTCTTCGGGTTCGCCGTCGATGTGCTCTCCGGTGGCGGGCGAGATGGCAAACGCGGCGGCGGTGAGGGCGAGGATGGCGGGACGGTCCGCCGGTTCCTCGCTGCGCAGCACCAGTTCCGGCGCCGGTTTGTGCACCCCGTTGGCCGCGACGAGCTCGTGCAGCACCTCCAGCGCCCGTTCGGTGTCCGCCACCGGCACCAGCAGATGGTCATGGTGGAAGCCGGCAAGGACGTTGCAGCTGATCTTCGCCTCGGTCAGGGCCGCGCTGACGGCTGCCGTGAGGCCGATCGCCTCCAGCGAAGAGTGCACCTGGAGCGTGATCCAGGCCGCGACGAAATCGTAGGAGAGCCCCAGGCTGTCCGCTTCGTTCCGCGGCAGCACGACGGTCAGCCCTTCCGCCTCACGGACGGCGGCCGCAATGGCCCCGGCCAGGGGCTTGCCGTGCGGCCACAGGGCGTAGACGTATTCGCCCTCGCGCAGTTCGGGGTGCATGGTGGCCAGGAGGGCGTGCAGGTCCTTTTCAGCTGTCATGGAGCCAGTCTAGGCGCGGGCCCCGCGCTCCGGTCCGCTCCCGGCGTCCTGGGGCGGCTGCCCGCCACGAAAACGGCGGCCGCTCCCCCTGAGGGGGACGGCCGCCGTCGAAGGCTCAGATCAGGCTACTTGGAGTCGGCCGGAACAGCTTCCTTGGTGTCGTTCTTGGCAGTGCCGTTCTTCGCGGCGTCGTTCTTGGCAGCATCCGCAGGCGTGCCGGCAACGGGAGCAGCGGCAGGCTTCGGGGCCGGCGTCGCAGCGGCCACGAAGGCGCCGCGCGGGTTGTCCAGATCCATCAGCTGCGTGGTGTCGCGGCCCAGGAAGAAGGCCCAGATCCAGCCGGAGATCACGCGGATCTTGCGCTCCACGGTGGGGATGGCCATGCCGTGGTAGCCACGGTGTGCCAGCCAGGCCAGCGGGCCCTTGAGGCCGATGCGGCCAAGCAGGTTGATGTTCGCCACGCCCTTCCATTCGCCGAAGCCGGCGACGGCGCCCAGGTTCTTGTGCTTGTAATCCTTGAGCGGCTTGTCCCAGCGGGAGGCCCACAGGTTCTTGGCGAGGCGCTTGGCCTGGCGCAGCGCGTGCTGCGCGTTCGGCACGCACGTGCCGTCCGGCAGGCCGCTGCCCGTGAGGTCGGGGACGGCAGCGACGTCGCCGGCTGCCCAGGCGTTCTCGATGATGCCCTCGTCGCCTGCGATGCGCAGATCGGCCAGGACACGGACGCGGCCGCGCGGCTCGAGCGGGAAGTCGGTGGAGCGGACCATCGGGTTGGCCTGCACACCGGCAGTCCAGACCAGGGTGTCGGTCTCGAATTCCTGGGCCGGGCTCTTGTCCGGGAGGTTGATGAGCTTCAGGGAACCCTCGGCGTTGTCGAGGGAGGTGTTCAGCAGGACCTCGATGCCGCGGCTGCGGAGGTGCTCGACGACCCATTCGGCCTGAGATGCCGTGACCTCGGGCATGATGCGGCCCATCGCCTCGACCAGGACGAAGCGGACTTCCTCCTGCTTGATGCGCGGGTTGTTCTTGACCGCGGCGCGGGCCAGGTCTTCCATTTCGGTGATGCACTCGATGCCGGCGAAGCCGCCGCCGACGACGACGAACGTCAGGGCGCGGGCGCGCTCAACGGGGTCCGTCATGAGGGAACCGGTCTCGATCCGCTCGAGAACCTTGTTGCGCAGGGCGACGGCCTCTTCGATGGTCTTCAGGCCGATGCCCTTGTCCGCGAGGCCCTTGATCGGGAACGTGCGGGTGATGGCGCCGGCGGCAAGCACGACGTCGAAGTAGGGAATCTCGAAGGTGCCGCCACCGTCGGAGGGTGCGACCACTGCCGTGCGGTTGGCGTGGTCGATCGAGGTGACGCGGCCCTGAATGAGTTCCGTCTGCTTCAGGTGCTGGCGGTGCGAGACGACTGCGTGGCGCGCCTCGATGTTGCCGCCGGCAACTTCCGGCAGGAAGGGCTGGTAAGTCATGTAGGGCAGCGGATCCACGAGGGTGACGATGCCACCGGCATTCGCGATCTTTTTCTGAAGTTTGAGGGCTACATACAGGCCGACGTACCCGCCGCCGACGACGAGTACCCTGGGACGGTCCTGGAGCTGAAGGGAGGATGCCATATCTCAAGAATACAGTAGTTTGTGAAAACCTTCACTAACTATGACGGCTTGCTGGAGTCCACCGGATTGACGGCCTCGGGTTCGGCCCTGCCGGTCCCGTCCGGGCCGTCCTTCGGCGGCGTGCGCATGGCGGCCCGCAGCTGGAACGCGGCGGCCACAACGATTCCCACGAGCAGGGCTCCGAAGCCCAGGACCACCGCGGCCGGCACGGCGCTGTCCAGCTGGGACGGCTTCTCCGCGACGGGCACGGTCGCTTCGGGCAGGGTGGGCGCAGCGCTGGAGGGTGCGGGCTCCGCGGCAGGGTCAGTCGTGGCGAGGTTTCCGCGCCGGTGGACCCGGATCCAGTCCGAAATGGACCCCAGCGGATTGACTTTGGTTTCCGGGACATCGGCCTTGAGGGCGGCCTCGGCGTTCAGCACGCCGAAGCCATAGAGCGGATCCTTCCCTGGCGCCCCGGCGTCCTTGGCCGTGGTGACGATCCGGTTGATGACCTGGCTGGCGGACATTTCGGGCCATTTGGAGCGAATCAGGGCCGCGACGCCGGACACGATGGGCGTGGCTCCGGAGGTGCCGGCCCAGTCGGCGTAGCCGCCGCCGGGCAGGCCGCCAACCAGGTCCTCGGCGGGAGCTGCGACGCCGATGCTGATGCCCTGGGAGGACGAGTCGATGCTGGCCGCGCCCGTGCGGTCCAGGCCTGCCACCGTCAGGACCCCGGGGATGGTGGCCGGGGCGCCGACCTGGACGTTGCCGCCCACCCGGTTGCCCGCAGCGGCGACGATCACGACGTCCTTCTGTTCGGCGTAGAGGAATGCCGCGTCCCAGCTCTGCGGCCATTCCGGCGACGTGCTGCCGAGGGAGATGTTGATGACGCGGGCGCCGTTGTCCACGGCCCAGCGCACTGCCTCCGGGATCTGGTCCTGGTCGCTCTTGCCGCCCGGGTTGGCGGAACCGAGCCACGTGGAGACGGACAACAGCTGCGCTTCCGGGGCGACGCCGACAACTCCGTCAGGTCCAACGGCCGGGCCAGCGGCAGGGCCAGTTGCGCTGGCGCTCGGTTTGGCAGTCGCTTCGGGCGCCTGGTGCCCCCGCCCGGCGAGCATGGTGGCCACGAGGGTGCCGTGTTCGGGTTTGGCGCCGATACTCTCCTGGCCATTGGCCTTGCCGGCGCCGGAAATGTCCGCGCCGCCAGCGAGCACGCCGCCCAAATCCGGATGCCGGCCGTCCACGCCGCTGTCAATCACGGCGACCTTGACCCCGGCTCCCTTGGAAACGTCCCAGGCTTTGGTGATGCCGGACTCGGCGAGCCAGTATTCCTTGTCCCGCCAGGAGTCGGCGTGGGCGGGCGCGGCCAGGGTCAGCGCCGCCGTGGACGCCCCGCCGGCGAGGGCCAAGGCCATCAACGCGGAGGCGGTCCGGCGGCGCCGGGCTGTTGCTCTGGTCATTCAGGTCCTATCGGCGGATGCACCAGCGGCACGGGCGCGCGCTGGGGCACGGCTGCTGGGGCGGGATCATCGGATGCTGAGGGCAATTCCGTCAAGAATATCGTGTTCGCTGCTCACGGCCGTGGTGATGCGCCCGCCAGTGACCTCGGCCAGGCGCATCAGGACCCGCCGCCAGACCAGGCCACCGGCGCCGATCACGTCCACCCGCCCGGGGTGCATGTAGGGCAGCGCGGCCCGCTCTTCCCGGGTCATTTCGAGCAGCTCGGTGCAGGCTTTCCGGATCGCATCCAGGTCCAGTTCGGTGCCGTGGATCGCGGCCGGCGAGTACTCCGGCAGGCGCAGCGCGTGCGCGGTGATGGTGGTGACGGAGCCGGCCACGCCGACGACGGCGGTGGTGCGTTCCAGCGGAACGGTTTGTGCCGCCTCGCTGATGGCGGCGTCGACGTCGGCCTCCGCGGCTGCGATCTGATCCGCGGTGGGCGGGTCGCTGCGCAGGTGCCGTTCGGTCATCCGGACGCAGCCGACGTCGACCGAGCGGGCCGCGATGACGCCGTCGGCGTTGCCCAGCACGAACTCCGTGCTGCCGCCGCCGAGGTCCACCACCAGCACGGGGTCCTGCCCGCGGGAGGGCAGGACACTGCTGGCGCCGGCGAAGGACAGCGCGGCTTCCTCGTCGCCTGTGATCACCTCGGGTTCGACGCCGAGGATGTCGCGGATGCCGTCGACGAAAACCTGGCGGTTGCGGGCATCGCGGGTGGCGGAGGTGGCCACGAAGCGCACCTTTTCGGCGCCGTGCTCGCGGATGAGGGCAGCGTAGTCCCGGGTCGCGGCGAAGGTGCGCTCGAGCGCTTCCTGGGCCAGTTCACCTGTGGAGTCAACGCCCTGGCCCAGCCGGACCACGCGCATTTCCCGCACGATGTCGGTCAGCCGCTGTGTGGCCGGCCCTGTTGCGTTGCCTGCGCTCACATCTGCGATCAGCAGGCGGATGGAGTTGGTGCCGCAGTCTACGGCCGCGACCCGGGTCACTTGGACTCCCCCGTGCCGGTGGCACCGGCCGTCTCAGCAGCGCCGGCGGTGGCGGTCGTGTCAGCGGCGCCGGCGGAGTCGACGCGGGACTTGCGGACCGGCGCGGGCCGGCCCACGATCTCCGGCAGGCCTTGGGGGCCATGGCGGCTGAGGTCCCGGGACGGGGCCTCCCCGCCAGTGTCCCAGGCGCCGTCGCAGTAACAGCGCTCCACGGTCCACCATTCGGCGATGGCCGCGATCGATTCGTCCCCCAGCGGGTTCACGCCCGGGCCGGCCGCAAGCGAATGCCCCACGAGGACGTGCAGGCATTTGACGCGGGTCGGCATTCCGCCGGCGGAGACGCCGTCGATTTCGGGAACGGCCCCGATGCCGGAGCGTGCGCCGATCTCGGCACGGGAGGCCAGATATGCCTCGTGGGCGGACCGGTACCGGGCCGCGAGGCCGGCGTCGGCAGCGAGCCGGTCGTTCATTTCATTCATCAGACCGGCGGCCTCCAGCCGCGATACCGCCGACGTGATCACCGGGTGGGTGAGGTAAAACGTGGTGGGGAACGGCGTACCGTTGCTTAGCCGCGGCGACGTGGCGGCGACGAGCGGGTTTCCGCAGACGCAGCGGGCCGGGATTTCGACGACGTCGCGCACGGGCCGGCCCAACTGGCGGCTGAGGACCTCGAGATCGTGCGGCGACGGCTGGCGGGAGCCTTCCGGGGCGTCTGCCCTGTGCCGTGGTGCCGGGGTCTTGGCCCCGTCGTTGTTCCCGGCTGCTCGGTTCTGGTCCACTCGGTTCTCGTCCACGGGAGTGGCACCTTCCTGCCCTGTTCCGGATTGTCCGCGGGACAATCCCGGCGGCGGGCGCCGCTTCTAGTCTGTTGCCGATCGCCTGATGGACTCCCAGAGGGCGTCCACCCAGGGCAGGTTGGCCGGGTCTTGTGCTGATGCTGCACCCGCCGCGCCACCGGACTGCGCGGCAGGAAGATCGCTGCCGAATACCCAGTAGCCCGTCTCTCCGGGCATAACCATGTTAATGCGGTCGCGGGCCTGCTGTTTCACATAGTTGGGATCCTGCCACCGCGACACCTGGCGTTTGAGGTCCTCCTGCTTCGTCTGCTTGGCCGCAATGTCGGCCTGCAGCGCCGCGATTTCGGCGCGTTTGTCCAGGAAGATCTTGACCGTGGGGGCCAGCAGGATGGTGATGGCAATCATGACGACACCCAGGGCAAGCAGCCGGCCCGAGAACGCTTTGGCGGGCACGGGGTCCAGGGATTCGTCCGGGCCCCCTGCGGCGGTCCGGCCCGGGTTCTTGCCTCCGGTCTTGGCGTCGGTCCTGCTGCCGGACTTGGCGCCGTCTTTCCCGGCCGCCGGGCGGCTCTCGGGCTTTGCCGGTGCTCCTGCCGGGGCTGTTGCGGGACGGGGTTTGGCCGCAGATGCGGCGCCGGAGCTGCTCGGGGCCGGCTTGCCTATGGGTGCTGATACCCGTGGCGGGGCAGGCGCAGCGCCGTCCGGCGCCGCCGCGCCGCTGCGGGCGCCGCCAAAGTCCGCCTGGATGACCTCGCCGCCGTCGGCTGCCCCCAGGCCCGTGGCCGCAGGCTTGGCAGCAGCAGCCTTGGCGGCAGGCGTAGCCCGGGGAACATTGGGGCGTCGGGTTGCCATGTCACTCCTTCAAAAGCGGACCAAAAAAGAACCGGTGGCCATGGTCTTTCAACCATAGCCACCGGTTACCGGTTTTCGCGGCTAACTAGCCCTTGAAACGCGGGAAGGCGCTGCGGCCGGCGTACCGTGCGGCGTCGTCGAGTTCCTCTTCGATGCGCAGCAGCTGGTTGTACTTGGCCACGCGCTCGGAGCGTGCCGGGGCACCGGTCTTGATCTGTCCCGCGTTGGTGGCAACGGAGATGTCAGCAATGGTGGTGTCCTCGGTTTCGCCGGAGCGGTGTGAGGTGATGGTGGTGTAGCCGGCGCGCTGGGCCAGGGACACGGCGTCCAGGGTCTCGGTCAGGGAACCGATCTGATTGACCTTGACGAGCAGCGAGTTCGCGGTCTTGGTGTCGATGCCGCGCTGAAGGATGGCCGGGTTCGTGACGAAGAGGTCATCGCCCACGAGCTGGACCTTGTCGCCGATGGTGTCGGTGAGGGTCTTCCAGCCTTCCCAGTCGTTCTCATCCAGCGGGTCCTCGATGGAAACGAGCGGGTAGTCGGCCACGAGCTCGGCGTAGTAGGCGCTCATCTCGGTGGCGGAAAGTGCCTTGCCTTCGAACTGGTAGGCGCCGTCCTTGAAGAACTCGGAGGAGGCGACGTCGAGGGCCAGGGCGATGTCCTTGCCCGGGGTGTAGCCGGCGTTCTTGATGGCTTCCTGGATCAGGTCCAGGGCGGCACGGTTGGACGGCAGGTTCGGCGCGAAGCCGCCCTCGTCACCCAGGCCGGTGGACAGGCCCTTGGCCTGCAGGACGGACTTGAGGTTGTGGTAGACCTCGACGCCCCAGCGCAGGCCTTCGGAGAAGGTCTCGGCGCCGATCGGGACGATCATGAATTCCTGGATGTCCACGTCGGAGTCGGCGTGCGAGCCACCGTTGAGGATGTTCATCAGCGGCACGGGCAGCACGTGCGCGTTGGGCCCGCCCAGGTACTTGTACAGCGGCAGGTCAGCGGAGGCGGCGGCGGCGTTGGCCACGGCCAGGGACACGCCCAGGATGGCGTTGGCGCCGAGCTTGCCCTTGTTGGGGGTGCCGTCCAGGTCGATCATGGCCTGGTCGATGCTGCGCTGGTCGGTCGCGTCGAAGCCGGTCAGGGCCGGGGCGATCTGGTCGATGACCGCGTCGACCGCCTTCTGGACGCCCTTGCCGAGGTAGCGGCCCTTGTCGCCGTCGCGAAGTTCAACGGCCTCGTGCTCGCCGGTGGAAGCGCCGGAGGGAACTGCTGCGCGGCCGATCTGGCCGTCCGAGAGCAGGACTTCAACTTCTACGGTCGGGTTGCCACGGGAATCGAGGATTTCGCGGGCGTGGATGGCATCGATAAGCGCCATGGATATGCTCCTTTGGGTGAAGCGATCTGCAGGGAATCTGACTGCTTGGACTCTGGCTGAACATCAAGCGGAAAAGCCGACGTCGTCGTCGCTACTAGCGTAGTCGAGAGCGGGATAAGTTACGGAAACCTATCCAATCCCCGGACGTCATGATGGTGCCGCTACCGTGCCGACTCCAGTCTGCCAGCACTATTGTGCCGAGGGCCTGGGGCCGGTGCTGTCCTGGAACCGGCGCAGGGCGCCGCGGAGGGCGCGTTCGGCGTCGAGCCCGCCGGCCCGGGCAGCGGCCACGATCCCGAACAGCAGGTCGCCGAGTTCCTCCTCGGCGGCCGGGAGGTCGACGGCGGTTTGGCCGGCGGCCGGGAGGTCAACGACGGTTTGGCCGGCGGTTTGGCCGGCGGCCGCTGCCATGCCCGCGCGTTCGGCGCGGTCCAGGAGCTTTTGGGCCCGTGCGAGGGCCGGCAGCGCGGCGGGAACCCCGTCGAAGACGTGGCCGCGTTCGGGCATCTCGGCCTTCTTGACGGCGTCCCATTTCAGGACGATCTCCTCCACCGTTGCCGGGAAGGAATCCTGCAGCGAGCCGTCGGGCCGGAACACGTGCGGGTTGCGCCGGATCATCTTGGCCTTCAGGCCCCGGGCGACATCGCCCAGGTCAAAGGCGCCGCGTTCCTCGGCGAGCCGGGCGTGGAGCACCACCTGCAACAGGACGTCCCCCAGTTCAGACTGTAGTTCCGCGTCGCCGGCGCCGGTCTCGATGGTCTCGGCCACCTCATAGGCCTCCTCCAGGAGGTACTCCACGAGAGACTCGTGGGTGAGGGCACCCATCCAGGGGCAATGCTCGCGCAGGGCCGCGATCAAAGCGACGAGCCCCTGGACGGGTGATGTGTCCTCGTTAGCCAAGATCGGAGTAGGCCTCGTTGATGTATTCGACCAGGGCTTCCTTCTCCTCGAGCGGCAGGAAGGCGGCCTCGGCCGCGTTCAGCGTCAGCTCCAGCAGGTCATCGAGGTCGTAGTCGAACGTCTCAACCAGGAGTTCGAACTCGTCGGTCAGCGTCACGCCGCTCATGAGCCGGTTGTCGGTGTTGATGGTGACGTTGAAGCCGAGCTGGTAAAGCATGTCCAGCGGGTGGCTTTCGATGCCCTCACCGAAGCCGGCAATGGCACCGGTCTGCAGGTTGGAGGAGGGGCAGATCTCCAGGGCGATGCCACGGTCCCGCACCCAGCTGGCGAGCTCGCCCAGGGTCACCATGCCGATGGTGTCGTTGACGGAGTCGTCGAAGCCTTCGGCGTCGGCGGCCTCTTCGTCCTCTTCGAATTCGATCGTGACGTCCTCGGCGATCCGGACGCCGTGGCCCAGGCGCAGGGCCCGGCCGTCAACGAGGGCCGACTGGATGCTTTCCAGACCGGCGGCTTCGCCGGCGTGGACGGTGGCCGGGAAGTTGTGCTGGGCCAGGTAGGTGAAGGCGTCCTTGAAGCGGGACGGCAGGAAGCCGTCCTCGGCGCCGGCGATGTCGAAGCCGACGGCGCCGTTGTTGCGGTGGCGGACGGCCAGTTCGGCGATCTCCTGGCCGCGGTCGGCGTGGCGCATGGCGGTGATGAGCTGACCCACCTGGATATCGCGGCCGGTCTCTGCCACGGCGTCCACACCGGCTTCGAGGCCGGCCTGCACGGCTTCGACCACGTCGTCCAGGCTCAGGCCCTTCTGCAGGTGCTGTTCGGGCGCCCAGCGCACCTCGCCGTACACGACGCCGTCGTCGGCCAGGTCTTCGACGAATTCCTTCGCGACGCGGAACAGGCCCTCCTTGGTCTGCATCACGGCGATGGTGTGGTCGAAAGTCTCCAGGTAGCGGACCAGGGAGCCGGAGTCGGCGGATTCGCGGAACCACTCCCCCAGTGCGACGGGGTCCGTGGACGGCAGGGTGTGGCCAACGGCCTCAGCAAGTTCAATGATGGTGGCCGGGCGGAGTCCGCCGTCCAGGTGGTCGTGAAGGGAAACCTTGGGAAGGCCCTTCAGGTCGAAGTCGAGGTCAGGGGCAGCGTCAGGAATAGTCTCAGTCACGTTCCAACCATAGGGTCGCCGGGCGCCGGAAGCTACTTTCCGGACGCTCCGGACTCAGCGGACGGACCGGCCAGCATCGTGCCGTGCAGCTCGGAAGCACGCTCACCGGAGGCCGGTTCGGCGACGTATTCGGTCTCGGACGGGACCGGACCGGTGTCGTGGCGGCCCAGGCGCTTGTGCCACCAGCGCAGGAGATGGTCGATGAGGACACCGAGCACAATGGCGAATACCACCGCGATGCCCGCGCTGAGCAACGGGTTGTGGTGCAGCCACGGGAAGGAACTGGCCAGGACGCCGATGCCGATGGAGTAGGCGACCCACGTCAGGCAGGCGAAGCCGTCCAGGAAGAAGAACCGGCGGTGCGGAAACGCCGTCGTGCCCGCCACGTAGTTGACGGCGACGCGGCCCCACGGAATGTACCGGGCGGTGAAGATCAGGACGGCGCCGCGCTTCTCAAGTTCGTAGTGTGCCCAGCCAAAGACTTTCTGCACCTTTGGCTTGCGCATCCAGCGGAACCGCTCGAGGCCAATCTTGCGGCCGAGCATGTAGGCCATGTTGTCGCCGGCCATGGCTCCCACGAGCGCCGTGAGGCCCAGGATCCACAGGTTGGGCTGGCCGCTGTGCACGGAGTACGCCGCCAGGGCAACGATCAGGGTCTCGCTCGGGACCACCATCGCGAAGCCGTCCACGAAGAAGAAAACCAGCAGGAGGGGGTAGATCCACCACTGGCCAGCGGCATGGAGCACGGCCTCGTTAATGAACTCCATGCAGGTGGTCCTCCTTGATGACTGGGAACGGACAACTAAGCCGTAACGTACTCGCGATGACAGTGGGTAGAACTATGGACGAAACTTTGCACGACATGCGGCCAACAAACGTGACCCAAATCGCTCCTAAGTGTCCCATGGGCGGGCCAATCCGCCTAGGACTCGGCGGGCGGCACGGAATGCGTCGGTTCCTCCGGTGCACGGCCGCGCACCCTGCTGATCACGCGGTCCAGGACGACGCCCAGGACGATCGCGCAGACGATGGCAATTGCCGCTCCCAGCACGTGGTTCTTCTCAAACCACGGACCAACAGTCAGGCCGATCCCCACCGAGTAGCTGGCCCACAGCAGCGCCGAGAGCACCGTCAGGCTGACGAATCTGCGCCACGGGTAGTGAGTGGCACCGGCGGTCAGGTTAACGGCCACCCGCCCGATCGGGACGAAGCGCGCCACAAGGATCAGTGAGGCAGGCCGTTTCCGCAGTTCCCGGCCGGCCCAGCGGAAGGCCGCCTGCATGCGCGGGCCGCGCTGCCACGCCCAGCGCCGGGTTCCGGTCCCGCGGCCGATCAGGTAGGCCATGTTGTCGCCCACCAGAGCCCCTGCGGCAGCCGTTGCGATCAGGAGCAGAGGGTTGGGGACGCCCGCCGTGGCGGCGACTGCAGCCAGGCCCACCACCACCGATTCGCTCGGAATCGGGGGGAAGAAGCCGTCGATCACGCAGCAGGCGAAAACCAGGACGAGGACCCAGGGTTGCCCTGCGGCGGCAAGGATGAAGTCGTTGATTGCCTGCACAGCTTCCTAACGCGCGGCGGGGCCAGATCGATCCAAGCGCAGGCTCGGCCGGAGCCGGGCCTGCGCTTGACGGGTACTGCTGTGGAGTCAGTCTTGTGGAGTTAGTGTACCGCCGGCTCCGGCCGCCGTTGTCCTGTCACGTACGGCTGTTATCCCCAGGTTTTGGGCGCCATAAGGGATAGGGCAACGGGGTTAGGCGATGCGGTCGATGATGAGCTTCTGGGCGGGCCGGGAGCCCTCGGGGGCGATCACGGCGGCGTGTTCGAGCGCTTCCTTGGCACGCTCGAACTTCTCCGGGGTGTCCGTCAGCAGGGTCATGAGCGGTTCGCCCGCCTTGACCGTGGCGCCGGGCTTGGCGTGCATCCGCACCCCGGCACCGGCCTGGACCTGGTCCTCCTTGCGGGCGCGTCCGGCGCCGAGCCGCCAGGCAGCGACGCCGACGGCCATCGCGTCGAGCTCCACCAGGACGCCGTCGGCCGGAGCGTAGATGACCTCGGATTCCTTGGCGACCGGGAGCTTGGCACGCGGGTCTCCGCCCTGGGCCTCAATCATCCGGTTCCAGACGTCCATGGCCCGGCCGTCCCGGAGTGCCGCCCGGGGATCGGCGTCGCGGATGCCGGCGCATGCCAGCATTTCCTCCGCGAGCCGGACGGTGAGTTCGACGACGTCGTCCGGGCCTCCGCCGGCGAGGACCTCCACGGATTCCTCGACCTCGATCGCGTTGCCCGCGGTCAGGCCCAGCGGCGTGTTCATGTTGGTGAGCAGGGCCACCGTGTTGACGCCGGCGTCCTTGCCCAGCGCCACCATGGTCTCGGCCAGTTCGCGGGCGCGGGCCTCGTCCTTCATGAACGCGCCGCTGCCCACCTTGACGTCGAGCACCAGCGAGCCGGTGCCTTCCGCGATCTTCTTGCTCATGATCGAGGAGGCAATCAGCGGGATGGCCTCCACGGTCCCGGTGACATCGCGGAGCGCGTAGAGCTTCTTATCCGCCGGGGCCAGCCCGGCCCCGGCCGCGCAAATGACGGCGCCGACGTCCTGGAGCTGGGCCATCATCTCGTCATTGCTCAGGGCCGCACGCCAGCCCGGGATGGCCTCGAGCTTGTCCAGGGTGCCGCCGGTGTGGCCGAGGCCGCGGCCCGAGAGCTGCGGCACGGCCACGCCAAACACCGCCACAAGCGGAGCCAGCGGCAGGGTGATCTTATCCCCGACGCCGCCGGTGGAGTGCTTGTCCGACGTCGCCTTCACGCCGCCGTCGGGCCGCCGCAGGCTGGAGAAGTCCATCCGCTCGCCGGAGGCGATCATGGCCGCCGTCCAGCGGGAGATCTCGGCCCGGTCCATGCCGTTGAGCAGGATGGCCATGTTCAGGGCGGCCATCTGTTCGTCGGCGATGGCGCCGCGGGTGTACGCGTCGATTGTCCAGTCGATCTGGGCCGGGCTAAGCACACCCTTGTCCCGCTTGATGCGGATGATGTCGACGGCGTCGAACGTTTCACTGTTGTTGGGGCTCTGTGTCGTTTGTGTCACCGGGGTTCCTCCAGGTGTTGGGGGCCAAAGGCATCGGGAAGGACCTGGTCCATGGTCTTGATTCCCTGCGTGGTCATGAGCTCCATGTCCGGAGCCCGGAATTCGTAGAGCAGCTGGCGGCAGCGCCCGCACGGCATGAGGACATTCCCGCCGGCGTCGACGCAGTAGAAGGCGCGCAGCCGCCCCCCGCCGGTCATCTGCAGGTTGCCCACCAGGGCGCACTCGGCGCACAAGGTCAGCCCGTAGCTGGCGTTTTCGACATTGCAGCCGCTGACGATCCGCCCGTCTCCGGTGAGGGCCGCGGCCCCCACCGGAAACTTCGAATACGGCGCATAGGCGTTCTTCATGGCGGAGACTGCCGCGGCTTCGAGTGCAGCCCAGTCGACGTCGGTGCTGTCCATTCTCAGCCCTTGATGTACGGTATGCCGTCAGCGGCCGGCGGCCGGGAGCGGCCGACGAGCCCGGCCACGGCAAACACGGTCACCACGTACGGCAGCATGGCCATGAACTGGCTCGGCACCGGGGTGCCGATGATCGTCACGATGCTCTGCAGGTTGTCGGCGAAGCCGAACAGCAGCGCCGCGAAGAACGCCCCGATCGGGTTCCAGCGGCCCAGGATCATGGCGGCGAGGGCAATGAAGCCGCGGCCGCCGGAGATTTCCTTGGTGAAGCTGTCGATCGCCACAAGGGTGAAGAACGATCCGCCGATCCCGGCGACGGCGCCGCCGAGAGTGACGTTCCAGAAGCGGGTCGCGTTGACCTTGATGCCCAGGGTGTCGGCCGCCTGCGGGTGCTCGCCCACGGCACGGACGCGCAGGCCCCACTTCGTCTTGAACAGTGCGACCCAGATCACGATGACCGCCACGTACATCAGGTAGCCCACCACGGACTGTTTGAAGAGGATGGGCCCGATCACGGGGATGCTGGACAGGACCGGGATATCGATGATGGGCAGCTCGGCGGGCGAGTTGTATTTCTCGGGGTCCGACTGCATCACCGTGGTGAACAGGAAGCCGGTGAGCCCGGAGACCAGGACGTTGAGCACGACGCCAACGATGATCTGGTTGACCACGTACTTGATGCTGAACACTGCCAGCACCACCGACACAAGGGCGCCCGCCACGGCCGCCGCAAGCAGGCCCAGGTAGGGGTTGTGCGTCAGGCTGGCGACGAGCGCGGCCGTGAAGGCACCGCCCAGGAGCTGGCCTTCGATGGCGATGTTAACGACGCCGGCGCGTTCGCACAGCACACCTGAGAGGGAGCCGAAGACGATCGGCACGGCGAGGGTCACGGATCCGGCGATGAGGCCTGCCAGCGAAATACTGGGGGTCCGGGCGCCGCCCACCACCCAGATCAGGAAGGCGACCACGAAAACGACGGTGAACACGGCCGGCACCCAGCGCGGGGGCCGCCGGTTCGCTCTCGCCTTCAGGACCAGGGCGTAGCCCGCGAGGACCAGCAGGATCAGGGAGAGCACCATGCCGGACAGGAACGCGGGTACTTCGATCGCCGGGAGCTGGAAGAAGTCTCCGCTGGATGAAACCCCGAACTTGGCGTTCGCCTGCGGGCCCAGCAGTCCGAAGAAGATGAACGCTACGGTGGCCAGCACCGCAAGCGTGACCGGCAACTTCCAAGTCACGGGCTTGGCGGACACCGTCGGCCTGTGGTTCTTCTCCGGCTGTGGTTTTCCTTCAACGGGCGAGGTTGCTGTTGTGCTCATGCGGCACCTCCGGTGGTTGCGGCCTGCTTGGTTTTGCCGGCGGTCGCGGCCTTCTTCTTGCGCGGGTTGAGTCCGAAGATCGCCCGGACCAGCGGCGGCGCCGCGATGAACAGCACGATGAGCGACTGGACCACGAGCACGATGTCGATCGGAGTTCCGGTCTGGATCTGCATCTGGACAGCGCCTGCGCGGAAGGCCCCGAACAGCAGGCCGGCGGCGAAGGTGCCCCATGGCGAGGACCGTCCCAGCAGCGCGACCGTGATCGCGTCAAAGCCGTAGGTTGCCGCAACACCGTCGGTCAGGACCTTTTCGGTGCCCGCCACCTGTGCCACGCCGGCCAGGCCGGCCAGGCCACCGGCAATGGTCATCACCAGGATCGTGGCCCGGGAGACGTTGATGCCGGCGGTCAGGGCCGCCTTGGGGTTGGCCCCGACGGCACGGAATTCGAAACCGAGCGTGGAGCGGTTCAGCAGCCACGAAACAAACACGGTGGCCGCAATGGCCAGCAGGAATCCGAGGTGCAGCCGGTACTGGCTGCCGAAGATCAGCGGGTACGCGGCGCTGGGGTCCACGATGGGCGATATCGGTGTGTCCGCCCCCGGACGCTGGAACAAGTCCGTGTCGAGCAGGTAGCGCAGGAAATAGAGTGCGATGTAGTTGAACATGATGGTCACGATGACCTCGTGGGCGCCGGTCCGGGCTTTGAGCACGCCGACGATGCCGCCCCAGACGGCGCCGCCGATGACGCCGGCCACCAGGACCAGCAGCAGGTGTATCCCCAGCGGCAGGTGCAGCGCGAAGCCGACCCACGAGGCGAGGATGCCGGCCATGATGATCTGGCCCTGCGCACCGATGTTGAACAGGCCCGCGCGGAAGGCCAGGGCGACGCCGAGGCCAGCGGTGATCAGCGGGGTGGCGATGGTCAGCGTCTCCATGAGGGGGGCGAACTGTCCGGCCACGCCGTTCCCGCGGGGGTTGAAGACCGCGCCCTGGAAGAGGGCGACGTACGAATCGGTGGCGGCGGACCAGACGGCGATGAGGAAGTCACTGGGCCGGGCAAAGAGATAGCCCGCCGTGGTGCCGACAACCTTGTCCGTCATGGCGATGAGCAGACCGCCCAGGATCAGCGCGAGCAGCACCGCCAGGATGGTCACGATGCCGTTGCCGGTGAAGATCTTGCGCAGCAGCGACTCCTCTTCCGGGGCACCCGGAAGAGCTCCGCTCTGGGTCGAGACCGGAACGGCCGATGGCTGGTGGGCGCCTCCCGCGGTGTCCAGCGAGGTGACGAAGTCTGCATCGTCCTCGAGCGGTTCAGGCTCCACGTCGGTGGCCTGCGATGCCGGAAGTTGGTCCGGGTCCGGTGCGGCCGCGGACCGCGGCTCGGTGTTCTCACTCATGGGGGTCTCCTACGGCGCCGGAGCCGGGCTCCTGCACGGACGGGGCGGCGGGGGCCGGGTTCATGGCCGGCTTCGTTGCGGGGTTTTCGGCCGGGGTGCCGGCCGGGTTTTCTGCTGCGTTCGTGGCCGGGTTTTCAGAAAGGGATCGGGCCGAGTGCCTGCCTGCGGCGTCGGCCTGGGCCTCGTCCGGGGAAACGCCGGCCATCATCAGGCCCAGGACGTCACGCCCGGTGCCGGCCGGGACGATCCCGACCAGCCGGCCCTTGTACAGCACGGCGATCCGGTCGGCGAGTTCAATCACCTCGTCCAGTTCGGTGGAGACGATCATGACGGGCGTGCCGTGGTCCCGCTCCGCGACGATCCGCTTGTGCAGGAACTCGATGGAGCCCACGTCCACGCCGCGGGTGGGCTGGGAGGCGATGAAGAGCCGCAGCGGCCGGGAGAGCTCCCGGGCCATGACGACCTTCTGCTGGTTGCCGCCGGACAGGGTGCCGGCTGCCAGTGAGCCGGACGGGGTGCGGACGTCGAATTCCGCGATCCGGGTCTTGGCGTTCTCCAGGACCTTGGCCGGGCTCATGCTGATGCCCTTGGCGAACGGCGCCTGGTCGTAGCGGTCCAGGATCAGGTTCTCGGCGATGGAGAACGTGCCGATCAGCCCGTCGAGGGAGCGGTCCTCCGGCACGAACCCGACGCCGGCGTTGAGGACCTCCTTGACGCTGCGGCCCACGAGTTCTTCGCCGTCGAGGGTGATCGAGCCGTGGACCCGCTCGTGCAGGCCCAAAATGGCTTCGGTCAGTTCCGTCTGGCCGTTGCCCTGGACGCCGGCGACGGCGAGGATCTCGCCGCGGGCGATTCCGAAGCTGATCCCGTCCACCACGTGCTGGCCGTTGGGGGCGATGACGGTGAGGTCCTTGACCTCGAAGGTGGTCTCCTGCGGATTCGCGGGAGCCTTGTCCAGGGTCAGGCTCACGGCCCGGCCCACCATCATGGAGGCCAGCTCGGTGGTCGAGGCGCCGGGATCGGCCGAGCCCACTACCTTGCCGCGCCGGATGACGGTGATGGTGTCCGAAACGGCCTTCACCTCACGCAGCTTGTGGGAAATGAAGACGATCGACGTGCCGTGGCTCTTGAGCTGGCGCATGATGTCCAGTAGTTCATCGGTGTCCTGCGGGGTCAGCACGGCTGTGGGCTCATCGAGGATGAGCACCTTGGCGTCGCGGACCAGTGCCTTGATGATCTCCACGCGCTGCTGCACGCCCACGGGGAGGTCTTCGATCAGCGCGTCGGGGTCGACGTCGAAACCGTACCGGTCGGAGATCTCCCGGATTTTCCGGCGGGTGTCATCCAGGTCCAGGAATCCGCCGGTCTTGGTGGTCTCCGCTCCCAGGGCAACGTTCTCCGCGACCGTGAAGACGGGGACCAGCATGAAGTGCTGGTGCACCATGCCGATGCCGGCCGCCATGGCGTCGCCGGGGCCGCGGAACGTGACCGGTTTGTCGTCGATGAGGATTTCGCCCTCTGTGGGCTCGTACAGTCCGTAGAGGACGTTCATCAGCGTGGACTTGCCAGCGCCGTTCTCACCGAGCAGACAGTGGATCTGCCCGGGTTCAACAACCACATCGATGTGATCGTTTGCTACCAGGGAGCCGAAGCGTTTGGTAATGCCCTTGAGTTCAAGTTTCAAAACTCTGACCAATCTCGAGGTGTCCGGAAGGCTTGGTCCGGACGCGTAGGGGCGCTGCAGCACCAGCTTAGTGCCTGGGATCTGAGGCACTAAGGGCCGCAACGAAAAGCGCCACAGCCCGTGCGGTGATGACCGGACGGGCCGTGGCGCTTAGCGGAGGAAGTTAGGCTTTCGGGCTGGCTGCAGATTCAACCTTCAGCTTGCCGTCGGCGATGTCCTTCTTGATCTGGTCCAGCTCGGACTTCAGTTCGGCCGGAACCTGGGAATCCATGTCGTGGAACGGGGCAAGCTGGACGCCGTCGTTCGCGAGCGTGCCGATGTACGGCTTGTTGGTGAACTGGCCGTCCTTGTCCTGCTTGACCACCGTCTCGACGGCCTCGCCCATCTGCTTCATGACGGACGAGAGCATGATGTCCTTGTAGTCCGGTGCCGTGAGGAAGCCGTCAGAGTCAACCCAGATGAGCTTGACGTCCTTGCCGGCTGCCTTGGCTTCCTGCAGGGCCGCGCCTGCACCCTTGCCGACCGGACCGGCGACGGGCATGACGATGTCGGCGCCCTGGTCCAGGAAGTTCTGGGTGAACTGCTTGCCCTTGTCCTGCTTTTCGAAGTCGCCGGTGAAGGAGCCGTCCTGCTTGGCCTTGTCCCAGCCAAGGACCTTGACGTCCTTGCCCTTCTTCTCGTTGTAGTACTTCACGCCGTCGGCGTAGCCGTCCATGAAGATGGTGACCGTGGGGATCTTGATGCCGCCGAAGGTGGCGACCGTTCCGGTCTTGGTGGTGCCGGCTGCGAGGTAGCCGGCCAGGAATGCGGCCTGGGCGGTGTCGTAGATGATCGGCTTGACGTTGGCGACCGGGGTTTCGTAGCCGAAGTCGATGATGGCGAAGTGCTTGTCCGGGTTCGCGGTGGCCTGGGCCTTGGTGGCGTCACCGAGCAGGAAGCCGACCGTGATGGTCAGGTTGCAGCCGGCGGAGACCATGGCGCGCAGGTTGGGCTCGAAGTCGTTGTTGGTCTTGGACTCGGCCTCGGCCGTCTTGATGCCAAGATCCTTCTCGGCCTTCTTCAGGCCCTCGTAGGAGGACTGGTTGAACGACTGGTCGTCGAACCCACCCGAGTCGGACACGATGCAGCCCTTGAAGTCGCTGGCGGTCTGGGTGGCGGTGCTGGCCTCCGGGGCAGCCCCGCAACCGGTCAGCAGGAGTGCAGCCGCGCCCGCGGTGGCGACGCCGGCCATTGATCCGCGCTTAAAGGTGGCACGCAGAGAGTTCTTCAATTTTCCTCCAGGAAGAAAGAGTAGGCGCTACGACGGAAGTTCAATGAGTGTCTGTCTGCGGTGTTCCGCTGATCTCTGTTGTCACTGATGGATTTCGCAGCACTGCGCCGAGGCGCACTGATGCAAGCTACTGTAGTGGCCTGCGCCACGTCCCGATAACACACGTCCCGGCGAATGCCCAGATTGTTGAGAACTTGTTACCTAGAGGTAGCCGGTGCCCGCCGCGACCACATACGCCTCCGGCGCCGGTCCCCGCAGGAACCGGCGCCGGAGGCGTATGTGGCGGCACGGCGATTGCCGGGTGTCAGGCTACAGCCGCACGAGCATCTTGCCGGTGTTGGCGCCGTCGAGCAGGTCCATGAAGGCCTGCGGGGCGTTTTCCAGCCCGTCCACCACCGTCTCGTCGTAGCGGACCGTTCCGTCGGCCAGCCAGCCGGACATGGTCTCGACGAACTCGGCCATGTGCTGCCAGTAGCCGCCCACCAGGAAGCCCTTGAGCGTCAGCTGCTTGCCGATCGCCAGCATGAGGTTCCGCGGCGCCGGCGTGGGCTCGGTCGCGTTGTACTGGGCGATGGCCCCGCACATGGCCACCCGGCCACCGACCGTGAGGGCGGACAGCGCGGCTTCGAGGTGCTCGCCGCCGACGTTGTCGAAGTAGACGTCGATCCCGCGCTCACCCGCGGCCGCGGCGAGCTGTTCCGCCACGGGGCCGTCGTGGTAGTTGAACGCGGCGTCGAAGCCGAGTTCGAGCAGGCGTGCCACCTTTTCCGGCGAGCCGGCGCTGCCGATCACCCTGGACGCGCCCATGGCCTTCGCGATCTGCCCGACAAGCGAGCCGACCGCGCCGGCGGCGCCCGAGACGAACACGGCGTCGCCGGGCTTGAATTCCGCGACCTTCAGCAGTCCCGCGTAGGCGGTCAGCCCGGTCATGCCGAGGGCGCCGAGGAATGCTGACGCGGGGGCAAGATCGGTGCGCGCCACCGTGGTGGCCGCTGCATCGACGACGGCGTATTCGCGCCAGCCGAGGCCGTGCACCACCGTGTCGCCCACAGCGCGCCCTTCGGCCCGGGACGCGATGACTTCGCCGACGGCGCCGCCGTCGAGGGCGCTATCCAGCGCAAACGGCGCGGAGTAGGACTTGACGTCGTTCATGCGTCCGCGCATGTACGGGTCCACCGAGATGAACAGGTTGCGGACCAGGACCTGGCCGTCCTGCAGTTCTGGCAGCGCCGACTCGGCGAGGCGGAAGTTCGCCGGGACGGGGCGGCCGTGGGGGCGGGACGCAAGCTGGATCTCGCGCGTGGTGGCGGGAAGGGTGAGAGTTTCGGTGTTGTTGCTCATGCGGCTACCTCCAGGATGGTGATGTCGACAGTGATGTTGCCGCGGGTGGCGTTGGAGTACGGGCAGATCTGGTGGGCCTTGGCCACGAGGGCCTCGGCCGTGTCCCGGTCCACGGCGGGCAGGGCGATCTCAAGTTCGGCGGCCAGACCATAGCCGGCACCGTCCTCGAGGGCGCCGAAGTGGATCTTGGCGGCGACGGCGGAGTCCGTCAGGTCGGCGCGTTCCTTGCGTCCCACCAGGCGCAGGGCGGAGTGGAAGCACGCCGCGTAACCGGCGGCAAAGAGCTGTTCGGGGTTGGTGCCCGCGCCGTCACCGCCGAGTTCGACCGGGCTGGCAAGGGTGACGCTCAGCTTGCCGTCCTTGCTGATGGCGGTGCCGTCGCGGCCTTCGCCGGAGGCCAGGGCCTCTGCTGTGTAAAGGGTCTTCATGGGGTTTCCGTTCTGTCGGCGGGAAGAAGGGGTTCAGTGGGAACTCGCCGGAAGCCTGCGGAGTCGCCGTAAATTTCCGGCGAGTTGGCACGCCTCCCGCGATTTCGACGTCGGCCGTGTGGGCCTGGGAAGGGTGGTGGAGGGGGAAGGGCTTAAGGGAAGGGCTTAATGGGAGGCGTGAAGCGCGTTCGTCAGCCGGCCCAGGGTGTCGCGGAGCTGGTCCAGTTCCGCGGCGGTGAGCCCGGCGGCGTCTGCCAGTCGCTGCGGGATACCGCTGGCCTTGGCGCTCAGGGCGGCGCCGGCGTCGGTCAGGAAGATCTCCACGCGGCGCTCGTCCTCGGCGGAGCGGCGGCGCTGGACGAGGCCGAGCGCTTCGAGCCGCTTGAGCAGCGGCGAGAGCGTGCCGGAGTCCAGGCCCAGCTCCTCCCCCAGTTCACGCACGCTGCGCGGCTCCGCTTCCCAGAGCACCAGCATGGCGAGGTACTGCGGGTAGGTCAGCCCGAGCTCCTCGAGCATGGGCCGGTAGGCGGCCGTGGCGGCACGTGAGGCAGAGTACATCGCAAAGCACACCTGCCGGTTCAGGCGGAGCGCTTCCGGGCCGCCCGTGCGGGCCTCTTCTGAGGTGGTCATGATTCCACCCTACTGCACAATTTAGTTGTGTGCAATTCAATTGTGCACAACTGAATTGCGCAGCGGGAACAGGTAACAGGTGTGCAGGGGGCCAGCCGCGGCACCGTTCCCAGCCGCGGCCGCCGAGTTTCCCGATGTTTGACGGGTGCCGCCGGCGTGTCGGCCCGCAACCGCCGGCGTGTCCCGGCGTCGTGCCGGCAAAGGTGGGGAAACTCCGCGCGGCGGTCCTGGCCGGGTGCAGCAGGGCGGGCCCGCTGTACGGGTCCGGGCGGAACGGCTTACAGGTCGCGGATGGTGCGCAGGGCCGCCGCCGTGAGCACCTGGATGCCCAGGCCCAGCGCCCGCTCATCGACGATGTAGTCACCGCGGTGGAGGTCATACTCTTCCCCGCCGGGCGTCTTCGTGCCGAGGCGCATCATGGCGCCGGGGGTGTCGGCCAGGAACCAGGCAAAGTCTTCCCCGCCCATGGACTGCGGGGTCAGGACCACGGCGCCCTCGCCGATTTCGGCGCGGGCCGCGGCCTCGATCAGCGCGGTCTCGTGCTCGGAGTTGACCACCGGCGGCACGCCGCGGGTGTGTTCCAGGTGGACATCGACGCCGTACGGCTCGGCGACCTGCCGGATGATGTCGTCGAGCAGCTCGCCGGCGTCGTGCCAGGCGTCGCGGTCCAGGCAGCGCATGGTGCCGGCCATGTAGCCGCTGCCCGGGATGGCGTTCGGGGCCGAGCCCGCGGAGATCTGCCCCCAGACCACGGACACGCCACTGCGGACATCGACGCGGCGCGAGAGCACTGCGGGAACGTTGACCGCGATCTGCGCCAGGGCGAAGACCAGCTCCTCGGTCAGGTGCGGGCGCGAGGTGTGGCCACCGCGGCCGGAAAGTTCAATCTTGATGGTGTCCGAGGCGGAGGTGATCGCCCCGATCCGGGTGCCGATCTTGCCGATCTCGATCCGGGGGTCGCAGTGCAGCGCCAGGATGCGCGGCACGCCTTCCAGGACGCCCTGTTCGATGCACGAGGTGGCGCCGCCGGGCATGGTCTCCTCGGCCGGCTGGAAGATGATCCGGACGGTTCCGCGCAGCGGGGAGGCCTCGTGCATGCGCTGCAGGACCAGCGCGATCCCGAGCATGGTGGCAGTGTGGACGTCGTGGCCGCAGGCATGGGTCACGCCGTGGTTCTTCGAGGCGAACTCAAGGCCCGTTTCCTCGATGATGGGCAGGGCGTCGATATCCCCGCGCAGTGCGGTGGCGATGGGACCCTGTCCGACGTCGACCGTCAGGCCTGTGCCCTCGAGGCGGCGCGGCTTGAGCCCGGCTTCCTCGAGCCGCTTCGCCAGCTTGTCGGTGGTGCGGAACTCCTTGAACGAAAGTTCCGGATGCGCATGGAGGTCGCGGCGGAAAGCGATCAGCTCCGGCAGGAGGGGCTCCAGCCACGGCCCCACGAGAGTCGTGGGCTCAGCTTCAGTCGAATAGTTGCGCACGGAATAACTCTATCGAGCGGCCAAAGAATAGCGGCATCGGGTACGGCGCGTTACGGATTGCTGAACATTGCACAGGCCGTGATCCGCTCTGCTCCGGCTACAGGACGTCGGTGTCGCCCTTGGCCTTGATGGCATCCACGGCCTGCTTGACCCGCTGCGAGTGTTCCTTGGTGGTGACCAGCAGGGCGTCCGGGGTGTCAACGATCACGACGTCCTTGATGCCGATCAGGGCGATCACCCGCTTGGTATCGGAGACCACCACGCCGCTCGCGTTCTCGGTGAAGACGCGTGCGCCCTCGCCCAGGACCGTGACCTCGTCGACTTCCTTGGCGCTGTTGAGCCGGCCCACGGAGGCGAAGTCCCCGACGTCGTCCCAGAGGAACGTTCCGGGCACCACGGCGACGTCGCCGGCGGCGGCGGCGGGCTCGGCGACGGCGTAGTCAATAGCGATCTTGGGCAGCGTGGGCCACACCCGGGCCGTGACGGCGTCGCGTTCCGGAGTGTCCCAGGCCTTGGCGATCTCCTGGAGTCCGGCGAAGAGCTCGGGCTGGTTGGCTTCGAGGTGCTTGAGCATCAGCGAGACCGGGGCCACGAACATACCCGCGTTCCAGACATATTCGCCGCTGTCGACGTACTCCTGGGCCACTTCCTCGCTGGGCTTCTCCACGAACTCCACCACGGACTGCGCACTGGGCGCGTCCGGGATGTGGAGGTTCGCGCCGGACCGGATGTAGCCGAATCCGGTGGAGGGATGGGTCGGCTTGATGCCGATGGTGACGATCTTGCCCGCGGCCGCGGTGTAGACGGCCTCACGGACCGCGTCTTGGAAGAGGTCATCCGGGCTGATGACCTGGTCCGCGGCGAACGAGCCCATGATGATGTCCGGGTCCCGCTCGTGGAGGATGGCCGCGGCGAGGCCGATCGCAGCACCGGAGTCTTTGGGTTCGCTCTCCAGGACGAGGTCGGCTTCCAGGACCTCAGGCAGCTGGCGGCAGACGGCTGCCCTGTGGGCGGAGCCGGTCACCACCAGCACGTGCTTGCCGGCGACGGGCTGGAGGCGGTCATAGGTCGCGCGCAGCAGAGTGCTGCCCGAACCGGTGAGGTCGTGAAGGAATTTCGGGGCTGCTGCCCGTGACAGGGGCCAGAGGCGGGTCCCCACTCCGCCCGCCGGAATGACCGCAATAAAACGGTCCAGCGGTGAATCCTGGCTTGTCACTTTGTCTGTAGTCATCACGGCTACTTTAGCCGACGGCGGCCAATTCGGTCCGAATTGAGCCGGGATCCGGCCCTACAGGCACCTGCGACCACAGCCAAATGTGGCGTTCGTCTCAAAACAAACGCAAAACCGCGCCGGGGCCGGTCAACAAGGAGTTCCCAAATTGAATAAGCTGTTAGCGAAGCCTAGATTTAGGCTTGAGCTTACGAGTGCTCTCGCAGCAGGCGTTCCCCCCGCGTGGATCCCATGCCAGCGCCGCTGTGTTGCAGGGAGGTTTATTCAGTGCCGACAAAACCAGCTGGCACCTTGTACCGCGGCCGTGAAGGCATGTGGTCCTGGGTTGGACACCGCATTACCGGTGTAGTGATTTTCTTCTTCTTGTTGGTCCACGTGCTGGACACCTCATTGGTGCGTGTGTCCCCCGAGGCCTACACCGCAGTGATTGGTGCCTACAAGAACCCCCTCATGGCCCTGGGTGAAACGGGCCTTGTCGCGGCGATCGTGTTCCACGCCTTCAACGGCCTGCGGATCATCGCCGTCGACTTCTGGAAGAAGGGTGCCAAGTACCAGCGTCAGATGCTCTGGACGGTCCTGGGCCTCTGGGTCGTCGTCATGGTCGGCTTCTCCATCCGCCACCTGTCCCTCGCCCTTGGAGGTCACTAAGCCATGACTGCAACCATTCAGAGTCCGCGCAGCGGAAAACCCAGCAGTGGAAAACCCAGTAGCGGCAAGATCCAGCCCAAGTACCGCCGCACTGGCGGTTCCAAGGGCAACTTCGAGATGCTCGCGTGGCTCTTCATGCGCCTCTCCGGCGTCGTGCTGGTGGTGCTGATCTTCGGCCACCTGACAGTGAACCTGCTGGTCGGCGAGGGCATCCACGCGATCGACTTCGGCTTTGTGGCCGGCAAGTGGGCCGACCCGTTCTGGCAGGTCTGGGACCTGGCCATGCTGTGGCTCGCCATGCTGCACGGCACCAACGGCGTCCGCACGATCATCAATGACTACGCCGAGAAGGACGCAACGCGCCTTTGGCTGAAGATTGTGCTCTACGCGGCCACCACGGTCATCATCATCCTGGGCACCCTGGTCATCTTCACGTTCAATCCGTGCCCCGTGGCCAACGGCGTCCAGCTTCCCGGCGGTTTCTGCCCCGCGCCTTAGCGGCGCAGCCGTAATGGTTCAGCCGTAGCGGCGGAACCGCCGCGGACAGCAGCCCGTCCGGGCAGGAATCCGCGGTCCGTCACGGCAACTGATCTTGCCTGCCGAGCGCAGGCGCAGATTGCACGAGACTTCACCGGGCAGGCGCGGCCTGCCGGTGGTTTATAGCGAATTTTGAGAGAAAGAGCGTCTGGTATGCAGGTCCATAAGTACGACGTCGTGATCGTCGGTGCCGGTGGCGCCGGGATGCGCGCGGCGATCGAATCAGGTCAGCGCGCCCGAACAGCAGTACTGACCAAGCTGTACCCCACGCGGTCCCACACCGGCGCGGCGCAGGGCGGCATGTGTGCAGCCCTGGCCAACGTCGAGGAAGACAACTGGGAGTGGCACACCTTCGACACCATCAAGGGCGGCGACTACCTGGTTGACCAGGACGCCGCCGAGGTCATGGCGAAGGAAGCGATCGACGCCGTCCTGGATCTGGAAAAGATGGGCCTGCCGTTCAACCGCACGCCCGAGGGCCGCATTGACCAGCGCCGCTTCGGTGGCCACACCCGCGACCACGGCAAGGCACCGGTCCGCCGCGCCTGCTACGCCGCCGACCGCACCGGCCACATGATCCTGCAGACCCTTTACCAGAACTGCGTCAAGCACAACGTCGAGTTCTACAACGAGTACTACGTCCTGGACCTGCTGACCGTCGAAGAGGACGCCGTCCGCGAGGACGGCACGCCGTACAAGCAGAAGCGCGTCGCCGGCGTCGTGTCCTACGACCTCGCCTCCGGCGAGCTGCACGTCTTCCAGGCCAAGTCCGTGGTGTTCGCCTCCGGCGGCGCCGGCAAGGTCTTCAAGACCACCTCCAACGCCCACACCCTGACCGGTGACGGCATGGGCATCGCGTTCCGCCGGGGCATCCCCCTGGAGGACATGGAATTCTTCCAGTTCCACCCGACCGGCCTGGCCGGCCTGGGCATCCTGCTCTCCGAGGCCGCCCGCGGCGAAGGCGCGATCCTGCGCAACTCCGAGGGTGAACGCTTCATGGAGCGCTATGCGCCCACCATCAAGGACCTCGCCCCGCGCGACATCGTGGCCCGCTCCATGGCCAACGAAGTCCGTGAGGGACGCGGCTGCGGCCCGAACAAGGACTACGTCCTCCTGGACCTGACGCACCTTGAGCCTGCGCACATCGATGCCAAGCTGCCGGACATCACCGAGTTCGCCCGCACCTACCTGGGTGTGGAGCCGTACACGGAGCCGGTTCCGGTGTTCCCGACGGCGCACTACGCCATGGGCGGCATCCCCACGAACATCAGCGCCGAGGTCCTCCAGGACAACGACACGGTGGTCCCGGGCCTCTACGCCGCCGGCGAGGTCGCCTGCGTCTCCGTCCACGGCTCCAACCGTCTGGGCACCAACTCGCTGCTGGACATCAACGTGTTCGGCAAGCGCGCCGGCATCGCCGCCGCCGAGTACGCCAAGACCGCCGACTTCGTGGAGCTCCCCGTTGACCCGGAGGCCTACACGCTGAACCTGCTGGACCACGTCCGCACCTCTGACGGCACCGAGAAGGTCGCTGCGATCCGCAAGGAACTGCAGGACACCATGGACGCCAACATGCAGGTGTTCCGCACCGCCGACACGCTGAACCAGGTCCTGAAGGACATTGCCTCCTTCGAGGAGCGGTACCAGCGCATCAGCGTCCAGGACAAGGGCAAGCGCTTCAACCTGGACCTGCTCGAGGCCGTCGAGCTGGGCTTCCTGCTCGAGCTCGCCAAGGTCATGACCGTGGCGGCCCTGCACCGCGAGGAATCCCGCGGCGGCCACTTCCGCGAGGACTTCCCCGAGCGCGACGACGAAAAATTCATGAAGCACTCCATGGCGTACAAGGATGACCACGCCCCGGCGGACGGTTCCGCCGAGTCGATTGCCGGCATCCGGCTTGCCACCAAACCGGTGGTCTTTACGCGCTACGAGCCGATGGTGAGGAAGTACTAAGATGAGCGCTGAACTCGCTGAGCCAGCATCCAAGATCGACCTGCCCGCCGGCGTCGGCGGGGGCGGGGAAATCCCGTCCTTCGACGTCACCCTGCGTGTGCGCCGCTACAACCCCGAGGTCTCCGAGGACGCCACGTGGGATGACTTCAAGGTCACCATGTACGGCACCGACCGTGTCCTGGACGCCCTGCACAAGATCAAGTGGGAGATGGACGGCAGCGTCTCCTTCCGCCGTTCCTGCGCCCACGGCGTCTGCGGTTCCGATGCCATGCGCATCAACGGCCGCAACCGCCTCGCCTGCAAGACCCTTCTGAAGGACCTGGACACGTCCAAGCCCATCACGGTCGAGCCCATCAAGGGCCTGCCGGTGGAGAAGGACCTGATCGTGGACATGGAGCCGTTCTTCCAGTCCTTCCGCGAAGTCATGCCCTTCCTGATCAACCGTGGCCACGAGCCCACCAAGGAACGCCTGCAGTCCGCCGAGGACCGCGAACGGTTCGATGACACCACCAAGTGCATCCTGTGCGCCGCGTGCACCTCGTCCTGCCCGGTGTTCTGGACCGACGGGCAGTACTTCGGCCCGGCGGCGATCGTCAACGCGCACCGCTTCATCTTCGATTCCCGTGATGACGCCGGCGACATGCGCCTGGAGATCCTCAACGACAAGGAAGGCGTGTGGCGCTGCCGCACCACCTTCAACTGCACCGAAGCATGCCCCCGCGGCATCCAGGTCACGCAGGCGATCGCTGAGGTCAAGCAGGCCATCCTGTCCCGCAAGGTCTAAGGACCGGTTCCCCGGCCCGCATTACCGGCTTCACCTTCAGTAGTTACCGACGACGGCGCCTCTCACCTTCCGGGTGGGGGCGCCGCCGTCGTTTCGGCCCTCAATGATTCGCCCTCACACGAAAGGGGACACTTTGTCCCACTCAGAAAAAGTCTCGTTCCTGGGTTCCACCGGCGAGCGGCTCTCCGGCGTGCTGGACCTGCCGGAGGGCCCGGTCAAGGGCTGGGGTGTGTTCTCGCACGGCTTCACCCTGGGCAAGGACAGCCCCTCGGCGTCGCGGATGTGCAAGGCCCTGGCGGACAACGGCGTGGGCATGCTCCGGTTCGACAACGTGGGGCTCGGAGAGTCGGCGGGAATGTGGTCGGAGGGGTCCTTCAGCCACAAGGTGGCCGACACCGTCAAGGCCGCCGAATTCATGCGGGACTCAGACCGGCGGGTTTCCCTGCTGGTGGGCCACTCGTTTGGCGGCGCGGCCGTCCTGTCCGCCGCGCGGCAGATCCCGGAGCTGAGGGCCGTGGCCACCGTGGGTGCCCCCTTCTCCCCCAAGCACGTGGCCCACGTCTTTGACGCGGCCCTGGACCGCATCCTGAGCGAGGGAAGCGCCGAGGTGGATCTCGGCGGCAAGCGGGTGGAGATCCGCCGGCACTTCGTCGAGGATCTCGAGAACGCGGACCTGACGGACTGCATCCGGCAGCTGCACAAGCCACTCATGGTGCTGCACTCCCCCACCGACAATACGGTCGGGATCGAAAACGCCAGCACCATCTTCCAGACGGCACGCCACCCGCGCAGCTTCGTCTCGCTGGAGGGCAGCGACCATCTCCTGACCGGCAAAGGCCAGGCGGCCCGTGCGGCGAGGATTATTTCGGCGTGGGCCGACCAGTACCTCGACGCCTGAACGCGGCGGCCAGCGGCCTGCGGCGGACCCGCTGCTCGACCGGGGTTTTACCCGGCTGGACGCGCCGGGCACCCCAGCCGGTGGTCGCGGCGGCGGGCCCGGCCTTGAGGTCCTCCTCCCGGATCGCCACCCACGCGGCGCAGATCACGTAGACCTGGCTGACCAGGTTGAACCAGATCAGTAGGCCGATGATGATGGCGAAGGGCGCCAGAATGGGGTTCTTGCCGGCGCTGGCCAGCAGCTGGGTGCTGAAGATCTGGAGGATGGTGGTGCCCACCGCGGCGAGAGTGGTCCCTTCCAGCAGGGAGCGCCGGGTCGGCTTCAGCCCGGCGGCCACCCGGTACATGATCAGGGCGGTGCCCCAGCCGAGCAGCAGCGGGACGAGGATCGTGACGGAGGTCGTCAGCGGCCCGGCAACTAGCGGCTCGAGGCCCAGCTGCTCGGTAACCCATCCGGCGGCCGTGCCGAAGATCAGCGAGGCCGCGGAGCTGACTACCAGGGCCAACCCCATCAGCAGCAGCGTGCCGACGTCCTTGAGTATCTGCAGGATCGGATTCATCACCAAGGGGCCGAGCTGCATCATGCTCCGCATGCCGTCGCGGATGCCGCTGATCCAGCCCAGGGACGTGAACACCGTCACCACGGCGGCGATCCCGGCGGCCCAACCCAGGCTGGTGGGGTTCAGCAGCGCATAGGGGTCAACCAGCCCCTCGCTGCCGTCGACCTGCAGCAGGCCCGGCGCGGCGGCGGCCACACTCCTGATGACCTGGTCCAGCAGGGCCGGGTGGTCGCTGAGCACGAGGCCGGCCAAGGACAAGCCAGTGGCCAACAGGCCCGTGATGGAGAAAAACATCCGGAAGCCGATGCCGGCACTCAACAGCGGGCCACGCTGACGCAGGTAGTGCGAGTATGCGCGCAGGGGCAGCAGCATATTCAGCCGGGCCAGGAGCCAGTTCATCATCGCGATCAGAGACGCGACCATGCCGCCGCCGGAGCGCCGGGCCCGGCCCCATTCGACCCTCTTGCGGATGACTTCCAGTTTCAGCCCGGCCAGATCGGTGGGGAGCGGCGGCTTATCGGGCGCCGGCGGTGCCGTCCGGGCCTCTGTCGTGGTCAGGTTTGGTCCCAAAATCAAGCTCTTCCCGTAGCTGCCAGATGCCGTTGTCATCGTGCTCGTAAAGTCCCATGCTAGCCACAGGAAACGTGGCCCTGTAATCCTTCAGGACCGTTTCGGCCTCGTCGAGGCTTTCCGGGGCGACATCGTGGGCCACGGTGACGTGCGGGTGGTAGCCGAACGGCAGTTCCCGCTCCAGCGGGCCGGACTGCAGCTGGCGGTGCAGGTTCACGCAGTCCCCGAAGCCGTCCTCTACGTTCAGGAAGACCACCGGGGACACCGGCCGGAAAGACCCGGTCCCTGCGATGGTCACAGTGAAGGGCTCCTGCCGCCGTGCCACGTCCCGGACATGGCGTTGGGTCGCGGCCCAGTCCTTCGTCATGGTGGTGGTGACCAGAGTGATGTGGGCCGGGACGACGGCGGCCATGGGATCCCCGAAGGATGCCCGCCAGCGCTGGAGCTCCTCGGCGATGTCCGCCGGGAACCTCAGGATCACACCGATGCTGATGCCTTCGCTGCGCTGTCCGTTCGACGTGGCGGCTTTCGCGGTGACTTTGCTGACGGAGGACATTGACCTAGCGGACTCCCTGGGCGCCGGCGTAGGGCAGGAAACCCACCTTGGCGTAGACGTCGCGCAGGGTCAGCGAGGCAATCTCCCGGGCCTTGTCCGCGCCGAGGCCCAGCAGCCGGTCCAGCTCCGCGGGATCGTCCAGCAGCTCCTTGGCCCGGTTCCGGATCGGGGTCAGGTGCTCCGTGACCACCTCGGCGAGGTCCGCCTTCAGGTGGCCGTACATCTTTCCCTCATAGGCGGTGACGAGGGCGTCGACGCTTTGCCCGGTGATCGAGGAGTAGATGGTCAGCAGGTTGGACACGCCCGGCTTCGCCTCCCGGTCGAACCGGATTTCGGTCTCCGTGTCCGTCACGGCGGACTTGATCCGTTTGGCCGTGACCTTGGGCTCGTCCAGCAGGTTGATCAGCCCCGCCGGCGACTCCGCAGACTTGGACATCTTGGCGGTGGGGTGCTGCAGATCGTAGATCTTCGCGGATTCCCTCTGGATGAAGGGCTGCGGCACCGTGAACGTGTCGCCGAAGCGGGAGTTGAACCGCTGGGCCAGGTCACGGCTGAGTTCCACGTGCTGGCGCTGGTCCTCACCGACGGGGACACCGTGCGGCTGGTACAGCAGGATGTCCGCTGCCTGCAGGATGGGGTAGGTGAACAGCCCGACGCTGGCGTGGTCTGATCCCTGTTTGTGCGCCTTGTCCTTGAACTGGGTCATCCGGGACGCCTCGCCGAAGCCAGTGATGCAGTTCAGGACCCACGCCAACTGGGCGTGCTCGGGAACCTGGGACTGGACGAAGAGCGTGCACTTGTCGACGTCGACGCCGCCGGCAATGTACTGCGCGGCCGTGACCCGGGTGCGGTGCGCCAGCTCGGCCGGATCCTGCGGAACGGTGATCGCGTGCAGGTCAGGGATGAAGAAGACGGCGTCGTACTCGTCCTGCATCCGGACCCAGTTCACGAGGGCGCCGAGGTAGTTGCCCAGGTGCAGGGAGTCGGCGGAAGGCTGCATGCCGGAGAGGATGCGGTGCCGGGCCGCGGTGGCCGCAGAGGCGTCCTTCGCGGTGGCAGTCTGAGCGTCGGGGGCGACGCCGGCCTGGGCCACAGTGGTCGCAGTTGAAGTGGTGGTCATTCGTGGAAGCCTTAAGACTAGAGCCGGTAGTCCACTACCAGCGGGGCGTGGTCGGAGAAGCGTGTGTCCCAGGACGCTGCCCGGTCAACAACGGCTGACACTGCGGCAGCAGCGAGAGCGGGCGTGGCCATGTGGTAGTCGATGCGCCAGCCGGTGTCGTTGTCGAAGGCCTGGCCCCGTTGCGACCACCAAGTGTAGGGGCCGTCGACGTTACCCGCCAGGCCCCTGTGAACATCCTTCCAGCCGATTTCCTCGCCGAAGAAGCGGTCAAAATAGGCCCGCTCTTCCGGCAGGAAGCCGGCACGTTTGACGTTGCCCTTCCAGTTCCTGATGTCCAGCTCCGTGTGGCCGACGTTGAGGTCGCCCACCACCAGCGCGTGGTCACTGTGCTTGGCGAGTTCGGGCAGCCGCTGGGCCATGACGTCGAGGAAACGGAATTTGTCGTCCTGCTTGGGAGTGCCGGCCTCGCCCGAGTGCACGTAGGCGCTCACGACGGTCATCTGTGAAGCCTGCCCGTCCGCGTCCCGCACGATGTAGTCCGCCTCGACCCAGCGTCCGGCCGTGGCGAAGAAGTCATCGCCGATCCCCACCCGGGTGGCCAGGGGCTCTTCCCGGGAGGCAATGGCAACGCCGGCCCGGCCTTTGGCCTCGGCCTCGGCATGGAGAATGTACCAGCCCTCGCCGAGCTGTTCCTCGACGATCGCGTCCGGCGCGCGGACCTCCTGGAGGCACAGGATGTCCACCTCGCGCGGCTCAAGCCACTCCGCCATGCCCTTCTTGTAGGCGGCACGGAGGCCGTTGACGTTGACTGACGCGATGCGAAGGTGGTCCTTCTTCAATGCCGAGCTCACCCGATCCACTCTAGTCGATGATGGTTCCGCTGACGGGAGCGTCATCGCCGCCCGAGGATTTGATCATGTCCCGCGCGTTGGTGGCGGTGATCTCGATGGTCTCCAGGGCGCGGCTGATCGTGTCGCGGTCCGCCGCGTCGCCCTTCGCCCGCTCCTGCTCGACCACCCGGACCTGGACCTGGACAATCTTGAAGGAGTGGTCCAGCTTCATGTCGCGGACGCTGTCCGCTGCGCGGCTTTCGCTCACCACGCGGGTTCCGCCGTGGTCCGCGCTGCCTGCCGCGGGCGGCCGGCCCGCTGCGGCGTTGAACGCGTTCTGGGCCTCGTTCAGCCTGGCCCCGGCCTTCTTGGCGGCCTTCTGGATGCTGAACACGACGAAGGAGGCCAGCGCCAGCCAGAAGCCGGCGATGATCGCCACGATCCAGCCCACGACATCGTTCTGGTTGGCCGCGAAGATCACGGCCACCACGAACGCGATGATGAAGACCAGCAGCCCCGGCCCGCTGATGCGGAACATGGAAAACCGGCCGCGGGCCGTGGTGTCGTTGGACGTGGACGAGGAGCTACCCAGAGATTGCATGAGCCCATTATCGCAAACGGGGCCGGCCGCCCGTTGCGCTTCCACCCCGGGCGAACGCCGCCCCGGCGCCCGGCCTAGGTCAGGACCAGCGTTTAGGTCAGGACCAGGCAGAACGGGTGGCCGCTGGGGTCCGTGTAGACCCGGAAGGTTTCCGTCCCGGCGTCGAGGCTGGTGGCGCCGAGCCGGAGCACCTCGGCTTCGGCGGCGTCGAGGTCCCCGACGAGCACGTCCACGTGCATCTGCTGCGGGTGCTCGGCGTCGGGCCACTGCGGGCGGACCAGCCGTTCCACCCGCTGGAAGGCGACGGCGGGACGGTCGGCGGCGTCGCCGATCGAAATCCATTCCTCGTCCTCCTGCACCCGGATCATCCCCAGCAGCTCCTGGTAAAAGCCGGCGAGCTTGTCCGGGTCCTCGCAGTCGATGACGAGGGCCTGCCATTTTCCGATCATGGGGTCTCCTTTTTGGAAGGACGGCTACTTGAGGAACAGTTTGCGCAGCCGGCTCGTGGTGAGCAGGACGCCGAGGGCAATCATGACGAGGTAGTAGCCGATGTGCACGGCGGTGGCCGGGGTGAACACCCCCACGCTGATCTGGCGCAGCAGTTCCACGCCGTGCCACAGCGGCATGGCCTGGATCAGCCACTGGATGGACTGCGGGTAGACGCTGAGCGGGTAGAACGTGGCACTGAAGAGGAACATCGGCAGCATGACGAAGTTGATCCAGTCCATTTGCTGGAATGTCTTCATGTAGCTCGTGATCCCCATGCCGAAGCTCGCGAAGCCGAACGCGATCAGCACCGAGGCCGGGATCATCAGGATGGCCCACGGCGTGGTGATGAGGCCCATCAGGCCCATGACGGCCGTGAAGCCGGTCGCGTACATGGCCCCGCGCAGCAGGGCGAGGAAGATTTCGCCCATGGCGACATCCAGCGGCCCCAGCGAGGTGTAGAGCATGCCCTGGTACAGCTTGGCGAAGTTCATCTTGAAGAAGACGTTCCACGTGGAGTCGTAGACGGCGCCGTTCATGGCGGACACGGCCAGCAGCGCCGGCGCGATGTACGCGGCGTAGCTGATTTCCTGCCCGCCCGGGCCCTGGACCGACCCGACAATGGCGCCCAGGCCCACGCCCATGGAGATCAGGTACAGCACGGGTTCGAAGAACCCGGAGACCATGACCATCCAGTTGCTGCTCTTGGTGGCCATGAGCCCGCGGGCGACGACGGCGCGGACGTTGCGGGAGTAGATGGGCCCGAAGCGGCGGCGGCGCGCGGCTTCGGTGACGCTGTGGTCCCCTGTGTTGAAACTTCCCGTCAGGACGCTCATGAGGCCATCCTTTTGGCGAACTGGCGTTTTGTCAGGATCCAGCCGGCAGCCGCCAGGCCCAGCAGGAAGAGGATGTGGACGACGGTGAGCCACGGCTCTTCCTCGTACCCGTAGCTGACCACGCGGCCAAGCTCGGTTCCGTGCCAGATCGGTGAGATCCAGCCGATCCAGCGGACTGCGAGCGGGAGCGTCTCCAGCGGGAAGAACGTGCCGGAGAACAGGAACAACGGCATGACGATGAACCGCATGACCATGGCGAACTGGCCCTTGTCGTGCTGGATGGTGGCCGCGTAGGCCATGAGCGGCAGGCCGAAGGACAGGCCGGCGAGGGTGGCGATGAGGATCGACACCCAGCCCCAGGCGCCGGGCGAGGCGCCGAAGAGCGCGACGACGGCGAAGTAGATGGCCGACTGCAGCAGGAAGCGCACCGTCACGGCGATGATCTGGCCGCCGGCGATCTGCTCGGGAGTCAGCGGTGAGGCGTGCGGGCCGTAGTAGACGCGCCGCCACTTGAAGCCGTCCATCACGGGGAAGGTGAACTCGTTGGCGGCCGTCATGACGGCGGCCGAGATCAGCAGGGCCGGCGCGATGAACGTCAGGTAGCTGACCCCGCCGAAGACGCCGGTGCCGTTGGACTCGACCAGGGTGGCCAGGCCAACGCCCATCGCGAACAGGTAGGCCACCGGCTGTCCCACGCCGTACATCACGATGGTCCAGCCGTAGCCCTTCATGACCCGCAGGACCTGTTCGGCGTAGTAGAACGCGCCCCAGCGGCGGGCACGGGCGGCCGAGACTTCCGGCGAGTGCGCGCGCAGGGCCGTCCCCGCCGCCGCGGCGCCCGCCGTCGTGCCCGCTGCCTGAATTGGCTTAGCCAGCTGCTCTTTCTTAGTCAACGAGGCTCCTGCCGGTCAGGCGCAGGAAGACGTCTTCGAGTGAGGAGCGGCGGACCAGTGAGGTGACCGGACGCAGGCCGCGGGCGGTGACCTGCTCCAGGGCGGCCTCGCCGTCGTGGGCGTAGATAAGCACCCGGTCCGGCAGGGTTTCCACGCGTTCGCCGATGCCGCCGAGCTCCGCGCCGACGCTCGCGTTGCGTTCCGAGCCGAAGCGCAGTTCCAGGACCTCGCGGGTGGAGTATTCGCGGATCAGGCTGGCCGGCGATCCCTCGGCCATGATCCTGCCCTTGTCCACCACAATCAGCCGGTCGCACAGCTGCTCGGCCTCGTCCATGTAGTGCGTGGTGAGGATCAGGGTGACGCCCTGTTCCTTGAGCCGGAACAGCCGGTCCCAGAGGATGTGCCGGGCCTGCGGGTCAAGGCCGGTCGTCGGCTCGTCCAGCAGCAGGATCCGGGGCTCGTTGATGAGCGAGCGGGCGATTGTCAGGCGCCGCTTCATGCCGCCGGAGAGGGCATCGACCTTGGAGTTGGCCTTGTCGGTGAGCTGGGCGAATTCCAGCAGCTCGTCGGCCTTGGGTTTGAGGTAGCTCATGGGCAGGCCGAAATAGCGGCCGTAGACCAGCAGGTTGTCCCGGACTTTCAGTTCCTCGTCCAGGTTGTCCTGCTGCGGCACGACGCCGAGGTGGGCGCGGACCTCCGGCCCGTGCTGCTCGGGGTCCAGGCCCATGATGTTCAGGCTGCCGGAGGTGCGCTGCGAGACCCCGCCGATCATCTTCATCGTGGTGGACTTGCCGGCGCCGTTGGGGCCCAGCAGGCCGAACGCTTCCCCGGCGGGAACGCGGAAGGAGATGCCGTCGACGGCGGTGACGTCGCCGTAACGTTTGGTCAGGTTCTCGGCAGTGATGACGTATGGGAGAGCGGCGTCGGAGGGGCTGCTCGCGCGTGATTCTTTAGAGGCAAGTTCGGACACCCGCACCACGGTAGTGGATCCCCGCAAACTATGAAAGAGTCTTTTCGTAAAAACTCCTGACGTATCCGTTCCGTTATGCCGGCCGGCGGTAGAACGTGCGGAATCCTGCGGTGGTTGGGCCCGCCGAAAGCCGGCCCAACCACCGCGGGAGCCTTAGTCGCGCCCCGGGCGGCGTTCCTCTGCCCAGCGGTTTTTCTCTGCCCATTGGCGTTCCGCGGTTTCCACCACGTTGGCGAGCAGCATGGCGCGGGTCATGGGCCCCACTCCCCCGGGGTTCGGCGAGAGCCAGGCGGCGACGTCGGCCGCAGCGGGGTCCACGTCGCCGGTGACCACTGCCTTGCCGCTGCCGTCATCGACCCGGCTGACACCGACGTCGAGCACGATCGCCCCGGGCTTGAGGTCCGCGGCCTTGATCATGTGCGGCTGCCCGGCGGCGGCAATTACGACGTCGGCCTGCCGCAGTTCCGCCGGCAGGTCCACCGTTCCGGTGTGCGCCAGGATGACCGTGGCATTGACGTCCTTCCGGGTCAGCAGCAGACCCACGGGACGGCCGATGGTGACGCCGCGGCCCACCACGAGGACGCGCTTGCCGTTCAGGTCGATCCCATGCCGGGTCAGCAGCTCCACGCAGCCCTTGGGCGTGCACGGCAGCGGGGATTTCATGGGGCCGCTGACGTTGGCCACGAGCCGGCCCAGGTTCATCGGGTGCAGGCCGTCGGCGTCCTTCTCGGGATCCATGGCCTCCAGGATGACGTCCTGGTCGATGTGTTTGGGCAGGGGCAGCTGCACGATGTAGCCGGTGCATTCCGGGTTTTCGTTGAGCTCGCGGACCACGGCCAGGAGTTCGTCCTGGCTGGTCTCTTCCGGCAGGTCGCGGCGGATGGAGGTAATGCCCACCTCGGCGCAGTCCTTGTGTTTGCCGCCGACGTACCAGGTGCTGCCGGGATCGGAGCCCACCAGGATGGTGCCCAGCCCGGGCGTGATGCCCTGGGCCTTGAGCACTGCCACGCGCTCGGTCAGCTCGGCCTTGATGGCGGCGGCGGTGGCCTTGCCGTCAAGGATCCGTGCAGTTTCAGCCGTTTTTGCGGTGTGCGAAGAAGTCATGGCCTACCACTGCTCGTGCTGCGGGTACAGCGGGAAATCGGCGGCGAGCTTGTCCACGCGGGCCTGCAGGGGTTCGATCTCCGTGGCAGCTCCGGACTTCAGCGCCGTGGCGATGATGTCCGCCACCTCGGTGAATTCCTCGGCGCCGAAGCCGCGGGTGGCCAGGGCCGGTGTGCCGATGCGCAGGCCGGAGGTGACCATCGGCGGGCGGGGATCGAACGGCACGGCGTTGCGGTTGACGGTGATGCCGATCGAGTGCAGGAGGTCCTCGGCCTGCTGGCCGTCCAGCTGGGAGTTGCGCAGGTCCACCAGGACCAGGTGCACGTCGGTGCCCCCGGTCAGGACCGAGACGCCCGCACCGGCGACGTCGGCCTGGCCGAGGCGCTCGGCGATGATCTTGGCGCCTTCGAGCACACGTTCCTGGCGCTCCTTGAATTCCTCCGTGCCGGCGATCTTGAAGGCCACGGCCTTCGCCGCGATCACGTGCATGAGCGGGCCGCCCTGCTGGCCGGGGAACACGGCGGAGTTAAGCTTCTTGGCCCACTCCTGCTTGGCCAGGATCACGCCGGAGCGCGGACCGGACAGCGTCTTGTGCACGGTGGAGGTCACGACGTCGGAGTACGGGACCGGGCTCGGGTGCAGCCCAGCGGCGACCAGGCCGGCGAAGTGCGCCATGTCGGTCCAGAGCAGGGCGCCGACCTCGTCGGCGATCGAACGGAAGGCCGCGAAATCGAGGTGCCGCGGGTAAGCGGACCAGCCGGCGATGATCACCTGGGGCTTTTCGGCGATGGCCTGCTCGCGCAGCTTGTCCATGTCGATCCGGAAGTCATCTTCCTCGACCTGGTAGGCGGCGACGTTGTAGAGCTTCCCGGAGAAGTTCAGCTTCATGCCGTGGGTGAGGTGCCCGCCGTGGGCCAGGGACAGGCCCAGGATCTTATCGCCCGGGGTGATCATGGCGGCGAGCGCGGCGGCGTTGGCCTGCGCGCCGGAGTGCGGCTGCACGTTGGCGTATTCGGCGCCGAACAGTTCCTTGACGCGGTCGATCGCGAGCTGCTCGGCGACGTCGACGTATTCACACCCGCCGTAGTAGCGGCGTCCCGGGTAGCCCTCGGCGTACTTGTTGGTCAGGACGGAGCCCTGGGCTTCCATCACGGCGCGCGGGGCGAAGTTCTCGGAAGCGATCATTTCCAGGGTGCCGCGCTGGCGGCCAAGTTCCTGGGCCAGGACGGCGGCGATTTCAGGGTCGAGTTCGGCCAGCGGCTGGTTGCTCACGGCGGCTGAGGTGGCGGTGGTAGTAGTCACGAGGAACTCCTGGTTGGCAACGGGTACGGCTATTGGTCAGGCTACCGGCTGGCCCGTTGCGCCGCCCCTTGATTACGGGCCCCTTAACAGCGGGCCGCGACAGCGGCGGCCGGCACCCCGTGCGGGCACCAGCAACGGTGCGGCAGCGGTGATGCTGCCGACCGGTAAGACATGACCCTCGGCCCAGGCGTACGATCCGTGGTCTTCGTGAGTGCCGCTCCCTGATGGTTAGCCATCCAACGCCAGTTGCGACGGGTTAACACTACCAAAACCCTTTCAAAACTGCCCTTGAAGCGCAGGTAGGCTGTTCCTCGTGACTGATGAGAACCTGACTGCCTCCTACATCCTGACTCTTTCCTGCCCTGACCGGCCTGGCATCGTGCACGCCGTCGCCGGGGCCCTCCTGGTGGCGGGCTGCAATATTACAGATTCCCAGCAGTACGGCAGCCAGGGAACGGGCACCTTCTTCATGCGGGTGGAGGCGACGACGGCGGCGGCCCAGGCGGAGCTGCAGGCGGCGCTGGAACCTGTGGCGCAGGCCTTCGGGATGCAGTGGAGCCTCAACCCGGCCGGCCGGAAGGTCCGCACCCTGCTGATGGCCAGCACGTCCGCCCACTGCCTCAATGACTTGCTGTTCCTGCAGCGCTCCGGAACCCTGCCGATCGACATTCCGGCCATCGTGTCCAACCACCGCGACCTCGAGGGTTTGGCGGAGTTCTACGGCATCCCGTTCCACCACATCCCGGTCACCCCGGACACCAAGATCCAGGCGGAGGACGCCCTCCGGGTCCTGATGAAGGAACACGACATCGAGCTCACCGTCCTGGCCCGGTACATGCAGATCATCTCGGACGAGCTCTGCACCGAACTGACGGGCAAGGCCATCAACATCCACCACTCGTTCCTGCCCTCCTTCAAGGGTGCCAAGCCCTACCACCAGGCGCATGCCCGCGGCGTGAAGCTCATCGGCGCCACGGCGCACTACGTCACGGCGGCCCTGGATGAGGGGCCCATCATCGAGCAGGAAGTCATCCGGGTGGACCACCGGCGCACCGCGGAGCAGTTCGTCCAGATGGGCCGCGATGTGGAGGGCCGGACCCTCGCCCAGGCCGTGCAGTGGCATGCCGAGCACCGCGTCCTGCTCGACGGCAACCGGACGGTTGTCTTTAACTAGAAGCGGTCATTAACTGGAGCTATGGAATCCTCCCGCAGGGACCGGCTCGAATCGTTTGTGGCGCTGTTGAAGAACGAGGGCCGGCACGGCGTGCTGGGCCTGGATTGCGGCCCGGGCGCCGACGGGCTGCACTTTGTGCAGTCCGGCATCCATTTCACCGGTGTCGACCAGTCCGAGGAGAACATCCACATCGCCCGATCCCACGGGCTGGAAGCCTCCGTGGCGGGACCGGTTTCCCTGCCGTTCGCCGATGCCGCGTTTGACTCGGTGTGGGCGGTAGACGCCCTGGCGGGCCTGCCCCCGGAACAGTGGGACGACGTCGTCCGCGAACTCGGGCGGGTGGCCGGACCGGGCGCGCCGATCGCCGTCGTACTCCCCGCACCCGACCCGCGCAGCTCAGGCGACCCGCGCACCTCAGGCGACCCGCGCGGCGAGGGCTTCACGGTGCTCCGCTCCCCCGCCTGACGGGGGGCGGCGGTGTGTCCTAGGCTGGAGGCATGGCTCCCCTCTACGCATTCGCCGGTACCACTCCGGCCGTCCATGACTCCGCCTTCGTCGCGCCCACGGCGTCCGTGATCGGCAACGCCACCCTGGCCGAGAACTCGAGCGCCTTCTACGGTGTCAGTGTCCGCGCCGATACCGCCGCCATCACCGTCGGCGCCGGCAGCAACCTGCAGGACAACGTGGTGCTGCACGCCGACCCCGGCTTCCCCTGCACCGTCGGTGCGCGGGTCAGCGTCGGCCACAGCGCCGTGGTCCACGGCTGCACCGTTGAGGACGACTGCCTGATCGGCATGAGCGCCACCATCCTCAACGGGGCCGTGATCGGCGCCGGGTCCCTCATCGCCGCCGGTGCCGTGGTGCTGGAGGGCACCGTTATCCCGCCCCGCTCGCTGGTGGCCGGCGTTCCGGCCAAGGTCCGGCGCGAGCTCAGCGACGAGGAGTTCGCCGGTGTCCAGCACAACGCCGCCCACTACCAGGAACTGGCACGCGCGCACCGCGAACTTCACAACGCCTGAGGAAACCAGCGCCGGGGCCGGCGCCGTTCAGTCCAGGGCGATCGGCCCGAGCTCGGAGAGCAGCTCGCCCGGTCCGGGATTCCCGGCGGGGGTGGAGCCACCGAGGTGGTTGACTACGCCCCAGACGGCGTTGAGCCCGGTGGTGACGGCTCCCTCGGCCCAGCCGGCGGTGAAGGAGACGTCGTCGCCGGCGAGGAAGATCCCGCGTTGTTCGGCCGGCAGCCCGTCCTGTTTGAAGTGCGTGAAGAGCCGCTGCTGGTAGCGGTAGTGTCCCGGCAGGTTGGCCTTGAAGGCGCCCATGAAGTTGGGGTCGGCCTCCCACGAGACGGTGATGGGCTGGCCCACGATGTGGCTGGCGATGTCCACCCCGGGGTAGATCTGCTCCAGCGAGTGCAACATGAGCTCCGCCCGTTCCTCCGCGGTGAGCGAGAGCCACTTCAGCGCGTCGTCGTTCCAGGTGTAGGACAGCAGGATCACGGCCGGCTGGTCCGGGCCGTTGTCCAGCAGGTAGGTGGCACGGTTCAGCCGGTCGGTCAGCGTCATGGACAGGACCTCGCGGCCGGTGGCCGGGTCGATGTCCTTCCAGAACGGCCGGTCCACCATGACGAAGGTTTTGGAGGACTGCATGTAGTGGGAGCGTTCGATCGCCGTCCACAGTTCGGCGGGGAACAGGGCCTCGTCCGTGTGGATCCGGGTCGAGAGCAGCCATGACTGGCAGGTGGTCACCACCGCCGGGTAGGCGGATTCGCGACCCCAGCGTTCCCGGATCCGGAAGTCCCCGCCGCCGTCGCGGGCGATGCGGTCCACGGCGCCGCGCGGCGCGCCTGCGTGCAGCGACGCCAGCGAGGTGCCGTCCGGCCAGTGGGCCATACCCGAAGGCGCGTGCTCCCACAGTGCCTCGGGGAGCCGCTGCGCGCCGCCGTCGATGAGCCGGTGCCGGTCATCGGCGTCGGTGTAGACCACGCGAAGGATTTCGAGGATCGAGTTGGGGAAGTCGGTGTCCCAGCCGCCGGTGCCGAATCCCACCTGCCCGAAGGCCTCGCGGTGGGCGAATCCGGCTTCCTTGAAGGAGTCGCTGCCGGCGATGAAGCCGTAGAACGTCTGCTCGTCCAGCTGCGGGAGCAGCGCGTTCCAGAGTTCCTTGATCCGGGCTGTGTCCCGGGCGCGGATGGCGTCCTGCATCTCGGCGAACCCGGCGCCGTCGTTCACGGCGGCTTTCCACGCGTCTGCCACCTCACGGAAGAACGGCGGCAGGTCTGCCGCGGTCTCGGCATAGTATTTCTGGCCAGCGAGCTCGATCACCGTGCTGGAGGTCGCCGGCGCCAGCGGATTGGGGAAGGCCCGGGTCTGCAGCCCGAGCAGGTCCACGTAGTGGTAGAAGGCCTTGCCGGATTCGGGGAAACGCATTCCGCCGAGGTCTGCCACGATGCCCGGCGCGGACGGGAAACTGGCGGTCCGCAGCCGGCCGCCGATCCTGTCGGCCTCGTAGACCACGGGCCGCAGGCCGAGCTTCATGAGCTCATACGCGGTCACCAGTCCGGACAGTCCGGCACCGACGACGGCGACCTCGGTCCCGTAGAGCTCGGGCGGCACCGATCCCAGGCCCTCCGGGTGGGCGAGGTAGTGGTCGTAGCTGAACGGGAAGTCCGGATTCAGCATGGTGACGGGCGCCGCGCCCGCCTCAGCAGCGGGTTCGGGAGCCGGAAGTTCGGTGGCGATGGTCATGAGATCTCTGCCTTCAGTTCCTCGTGTGTGGTGGTGTTGTCAGGGTGGCGGCTTGATAGGTCAAGGTAGTCCTCGTGGCTCAGCGCAGCCACCCTGGAGTTCTTCCGGCCGTAGCCGAAGTAGGCGGCACAGCCAACGAGCATCCAGGCACCGAACACAGCCCAGGTCTCGGCGCCGAGGTTGGCCATCAGGTAGGCGCACATGAGGGCGCCGAGAACCGGTGTCAGCGGAAAGAGCGGGACGCGGAAGCTGCGCGTGAGTTCGGGCCGGGTCCGCCGCAGGTAAATGACTGCCACGTTGACCAGGGCGAAGGCGAACAGGGTACCGATGCTGGTCGCGTCCGCGAGGGCACCGAGCGGCACCAGGCCGGCGGTCAGTGCGACGGCGGTGCCCACGATCAGGGTTCCGGCAGCCGGCGTGCCGGTCCGGGCCGAGATCCGGCCGAAGACCTTGGGCACCAGGCCGTCGCGCGACATCGAAAGCAGGATCCGGGTCTGCCCGTACAGCACGGTCAGCACGATGCTGGCGATGGCGAGCACGGCGCCGACGGCGAACACCACGCCAACCCAGGGCTGGCCGGTGATTTCCTCAAGGATCTTCACGAGGGCCGCCTCGGTACCGTCGAACCAGCCCCAGGGGCGCGCGCCGATGGCGGCGACGGCCACAAGCACATAGATGCTGGTGACGATCAGCATGGAGAGCAGGATGGCCCGCGGGAGGTCGCGCTTGGGATTCCGGGCCTCCTCGCCGGCCGTGGAGGCTGCATCGAAGCCGATGTAGGAGAAGAAGACCCGGGAGGCTGCGGCCGAGACGCCGGCGGCGCCCATCGGCATGAGGGGTTCGAAGTGTCCGCCGTTGAAGGCGGTGAAGGCCACGGCGCAGAAGAACAGCAGGATGCCGACTTTGACCAGGACGATCGCCGTGTTGATCCAGGCGCTCTCCTTGGCGCCGCGGACCAACAGCACGGTGGCCAGGGCGACAATCACGATTGCGGGCACGTTCAGCACGCCGCCGGCTCCCGGCGGTTGCGAGATGGCGTCCGGGAGTTCCAGGCCGAAGACCGCCAGGGCCTCGTTGACGTACTGGCCCGCACCGACCGCGACGGCGGCCACGGAGACGGCGTATTCGAGCACCAGGCACCAGCCGCAGATCCAGGCCATGCCCTCGCCCATGGTGGCATAGGTGTAGGAGTAGCTGGAACCGGCGGCAGGGACCAGGCCGGCCATTTCCGCGTAGGACACGGCGGAGAGCAGGGCGGCGAAGCCGGCGATGGCGAAGGAGATCCAGATGGCCGGGCCGGCGAGCGGTACCGACTGGCCCAGGATGACCAGGATTCCGGTGCCCAGGGTGGCGCCGACGCTGATCATGGTCAGCTGCAGGACACCGAAGCTGCGGACCAGCCGCGTGCCGCCGTGTCCGGTCTCGGCCTCGCGGACCAGCTGTCCGATCGGCTTGCGGCGCAGGAGCTGGGCGGTGAGCCCGGGACGGGAGGCTTCCGCCGGCGGGCGTTCGCCGATCAGAGTTGGCACAGTCATCGTTGACGTCCTTATCTTCAGTAGTGGTCGGTTTCCCGAACCAACCCTAGGCGTGTGAGCCACCTCTCAAGGTTGTGCAAAATGACCTGTAGTCTTCACTCATGAGACTTAATGCACTTGGACCCCGCCGGCCAGGCGGCCGGCACGGGGGCCGCGGCCGTGGCTGCTGAGGACCCGGAGCGGCTCGGCTTCGTCACGCTGGCGCAGTTCCTGGGCCAGTTGTCCGCACTGGCCGTCGTGCACGACGGCGGCAACGGCCAGGAGCGCCTGCGCTGGGTGGAGCCCAGCGAACTGGAAGATCCCACCCCCTACCTGCTCGACGGCGAGTTCCTGCTCACGGCCGGCCTGCCGTTCGTGGGCGGGGGCGGCAGCGAGGATGCGGTGGACGCTTACGTGCGGCGCCTGGTCCAGGCCCGCGTGGGCGCCCTGGGCTTTGGGCTGGAGCCGTATTTCGACGCCGTGCCCGATCCCGTGGTGCGGGCCTGCAGGCAGCACAACCTGACCCTGGTCGCCATCCCGGAGAGCCTCCCGTTCGCCGCGCTGGGACTGGAATTCTCCCGGCTCCTCGAGTCAGACAACGCCAAGACCTTCCGCCAGCTGGCCGACACCAGCCGGCAGCTCATGCGCGCGGTCTTGTCCGCGCGCCCCGAGCACGAACTCCTCGCGGCCCTGGTCCAGCGCGTCCCGGTTTGGGCCGTGCTGGTCGGCGCCGACGGGCGGGTGCGCGCCCGCGGTTCGGGCCCCTCCCCCGGCCCGCAGGCCGCCGGCGCCGCTGCCGGCACCGTGCCGGGCGTTGACTCCGCCGACCTGCAGCCGCTGCTGGCCAGGCTGCTCGCCGGCAGCGGTCCGCGGGTGGAGATGGATTCGTTCGATGCCGTGGGCTCGTCCCTGGTCTTCGGGTATCCGCTGCGCAGCACCCGGGACGCCAACCTCGGCGCGCTCATCCTCGGCACGGACGCCCCGCTGACCCCGGCCCAGAACAGCGTTGTCTCCACCGCGGTCGGGCTGCTGGAACTGCTGGTCCGCCAGCGCATCAGCGGCTCCCTGGCCCCGAGCCAGCTGGCCACGGCGCTGCTGCTGCACCCGGAGAGCGTGGCCTCAGGATCCGCACGGCATGTCAACGGGTTCAAGGACCTGCTGGCCCAAAGCATCTCCTCCACCCGGTCCGGCCAGCTGCGGGTCGTACAGGGTCTCCGGATTGACGCCGCCCCGGACAGCGCCCGGACCCCGGGCGGCTCCCGGACCCCGGGCGGACCGGGCGAGGCTCCGGTGCGGGCGCTGCTGGAGTGGCGGCGGCTGTTCGACACCAAACTGGTGGAGCTCACCGAGTACGGCTTTGCCGCCATCACCCGGTTAAAGGTCGACGACGCCCTGCTCGCAGAAGTCGAGCGGCTCGGCTGGCGCCTTGTGATCGGCAGCGGCACCGATTTCGCGAACCTGCCGGAGGCCTACCGGCACGCCGCTTCACTGCGCAACCGCGTTCTCACGAGCCGCCGGAGCGTCCGGGCGGACGACGTGACGTGGTCGGTGGCCGGCCTGCTGGGACCGGCTGCCGGCACCCTGCTGGCGGGCCATCTGCTGGCACCCCTGCTCGCCCTCGAGCCGGAGCGCCGCGACAGCCTGCTCGGCATCCTGCGGGCCTGGCTGGGCGAAAACGGAAGCTGGGACGCCACAGCAAAGGCCACGGGACTGCATCGAAACAGCGTCCGCCGGCAGATCGGCATCATCGCTGAGCTGCTGGGCCTTGATCTCAACCAGGCCCAGGCGCGCGCGGAACTCTGGATCGCCCTGCAGTACCAGGCCGAGCCTGATCCGCCCACCCCGGCCGCCCCAGCAACGTCCGGCGCACCGGCCACCGCAGGTCAGGCGTCCGCCGCCGGTCAGACTTCCCAGGAGCGGTAGATCTCCGGGCGGCGGTCGCGCAGGTAGTCCACGGCGTCCTCGATGCCGTCTGCCGCGGCGCGGCCGGGCTCACCCAGCTCGGCAAACAACAGTTCCGGCCCCGCTCCGGCCGCGGCCAGGACCGAGCCGTCCGGGCCCGCGACGACGCTGCCGCCGCGGAAGTCGCAATCATCCTCCGAACCGGTGTGATTGGCGTAGGCGACCGTCAGCTGGTTCTCCAGGGCGCGGGCCCGGATCAGCACCTGCGGCACGACGTCGAATCCGCCGGCGAGTGCCGTCGGCACCAGCAGCAGGTCCGCGCCGCGCAGGGCGGCAGCCCGCGCCGACTCGGGAAACTCAATGTCGTAGCAGATGACCAGCGCCGTTTTGTGCCCGTGGAAATCCACGACGCCGGGGGCAGCCGCGGCGGGCGTAAACGCCGCCCGCTCGTCCGGGCCGAACAGGTGCACCTTGTCGTAACTGAGCAGCTCGTCGCCCGCCTCGTCGACCAGGGTGGCGGAAATATGCCACCCGCCGGCCGGTGTCACCGCGGGCAGGCTGTAGACCAGGGCGATGGTGTTGCGCCGCGCGATGCCGGCCAGGACTTCCCGGAGCGCGGGCAACCTGCCGGGATCGAACGCCTCCCGCAGCCGGCGCGGCGCGTAGCCCACGGGGAAGAGTTCCGGGGTCACCAGCAGCTGCGCACCCGCGGCGGACGCATTGCGCGCCGCGACCTCCACCGCGGCGCAGTTCGCCTCGATGTCCAGCACGGCGGAGTTCGCCTGCATCAGGGCCAGCAGCACCGTTACCACCTCACGTTTCCGGACGCCTCCGCTGGTCGCGGCGGGCTCTCCCGACCAGAGTAGCCGCGGCCCGGAACGCGGGGTGTGGTGCAATTCCACCCGGACAGCGTGCCAGCGGGGCAGAACGTCCTTGCCGCGGAGACGGCGGCTACTGACCGCTCTCTCCCCGGCATTCGACCGGCGCGGCCGTTATCGTTGCGTTAACTTCTTGACTACAAGGCGCGAATGCGTCACGCTTCATAGCATGCCCTCACCAACGCGCTCAACGAGGAGCCGAACCAAGAACCCCGGATCGCAGTCCGCCCTCCGGCATTTGAACCAGCAGCGGATCATCGAATGCCTCCTCGCGGGCCCATCTACGCAGGCGGAACTGGCCCGCCAGACCGGGCTTTCGACAGCCACGGTCTCGAACATCGTAAAAATCATGCAGGACGCTGGGCTGGCCTCGACTGAACCGATCACCAGTTCCGGGCGGCGCGCCCTGAACGTCCGGCTCAACAGCAACGGGGCCGTCGCCGTCGGAATCGACTTCGGCCGGCGCCACCTGCGCGTCGTGCTGGCCTCGCTGAGTTACCACGTGATCGCCGAAGAGTCTGTCCTGCTGCCCCTTGGCCACCACGCCGAGGAAGGCATCCAGGCCGCCGTCGGCGTGCTGGACCGGCTGCTCACGGACAGTGGTGTGGAACGCAGCGCCCTGGTGGGTGCCGGCGTCGGAATTCCCGGCCCGATCGACCGCCGCACCGGCACCGTGGCGCAAGGCGCGATCCTGCCCGAATGGGTGGGCATCAACATCCTCAAACGCCTCGAAGAAGCGCTGGAACTCCCCGTCTTCGTGGACAACGACGCCAACCTGGGCGCCCTCTCCGAGGTCACCTGGGGGCCGCACAGCGGCATCAGCAACCTGATGTTCCTCAAGATCGGTTCGGGCATCGGCGCGGGGCTGATCCTCAACGGCGTCCCGTACTACGGCAACGTGGGCATCACCGGCGAAATCGGCCATGCCACCATCCACGAGCACGGGCTGATCTGCCGCTGCGGGAACCGCGGCTGCCTGGAAACCATCGCCTCCACCACCACCATGATCGAACTCCTGAGCCGCGGCGAGGACCGGCCACTCTCGCCCGGGGACATCGTTCGCAAGGCCCTGGAGAAGGACTCCGCCACGCTCCGTGTCGTGGACGACGCCGGGCTCGCCGTCGGGCGCGCGCTGGGCAACGTGGCGAACCTGATCAACCCCGAGGTCATTGTCGTCGGCGGCCCGCTGGCGGGCCTTGGCCAGCTGCTGCTGGACCCGATCCGGCGCGGCCTGATCCGCCACGCGGTGCCGGTCATAGGCGAGACAACCACCCTCACGATGTCGTCCCTGGGCGACCGGGCCGAGGCCCTCGGGGCCACGGCTTTGGTCTTCCAGCACGCCGGAATCCGGCGAAACTAACCATTTCGTTATGTGGCTGTTGCGTTAAAGACTTGACGACAAGGGCTGTGATCCAGTTTACTTTTCCATCAGACGGCCCTGCGGTTTGCAGGGGCGGACAACGAAGTCATGCATTGGAGGCGTAAGGGCAGATGACGTCCCTCAACACGCACAGTGATCCGCTAATCCTCGAGATGCGATCCATCACCAAGGAGTTCCCCGGCGTTAAAGCTTTGGCCGATGTGAGCCTGCGGGTGAAGGCCGGCGAGATCCACGCCATCTGCGGTGAGAACGGCGCCGGGAAATCGACCCTGATGAAGGTGCTCTCAGGCGTGTACCCCTACGGCACGTACACCGGGGACATCGTTTACCAGAACGAAGTCCAGGAGTTCAAGGACATCAGGGCCAGCGAGCACGCCGGCATCGTGATCATCCACCAGGAACTCGCGCTCATCCCCGAACTGTCGATCATGGAGAACATCTTCCTCGGCAACGAGCCCACCAAGCGCGGCGTGATCGACTGGGCCGAGGCCCGGACCCGGTCCACCGAACTGCTGGCCCGGGTGGGGCTGCGCGAGGACCCGGACACCCCCATCAAGGAGATCGGCGTCGGCAAGCAGCAGCTGGTCGAGATCGCCAAAGCCCTGAACAAGTCGGTCAAGCTCCTGATCCTGGACGAGCCCACGGCGGCGCTGAACGAGTCCGACTCCCAGCACCTGCTGGACCTCATGCTAGGCCTCAAGGGCCGCGGAATCACCTCGATCATCATTTCGCACAAGCTCAACGAGATCGAACAGATCGCCGATGAAATCACGATCATCCGCGACGGCAAGTCGATCGAGACCCTGAACGTCAAGGCCGACGGCGTCGACGAGGACCGCATCATCAAGGGCATGGTGGGCCGGACCCTGGAATCCCGGTTCCCGGACCACGAGCCGAAGATCGGCGATGTCCTCTTCGAGGTGAAGAACTGGAACGTCGGGCACCCGCAGATCCAGGACCGCCTGGTCTGCAAGAACTCCAGCTTTTTCGTCCGCCGCGGCGAGATCGTCGGGTTCGCGGGCCTGATGGGCGCCGGACGCACCGAACTGGCCCGGTCCGTGTTCGGGCGCTCGTACGGCCGCTTCATCTCGGGCCATGTCTACAAAGACGGCAAGGAACTGCAGCTCAAGAGCGTCCGCCAGGCGATCGACGCCGGTCTCGGCTACGTCACCGAGGACCGCAAGTCCCTGGGCCTGAACCTGCTGGACGACATCAAGGCCACCACGGTCTCGGCAAACCTGCGCAAGATCAGCAAGAACTTCGTGGTGGACGCCAACAAGGAATACGCCGTCGCGGAGGAATACCGGAAGTCGCTGCGGACCAAGACGCCCTCCGTGGAGGAAGGCGTCGCGAAGCTCTCCGGCGGCAACCAGCAGAAGGTCGTGCTGGCGAAATGGATGTTCACCGACCCGGACGTGCTGATCCTGGACGAACCCACCCGCGGGATCGATGTCGGGGCCAAGTACGAGATCTACGGCATCATCCAGAAGCTGGCCAACGAGGGCAAGGCCGTGATCGTCATTTCCTCGGAGCTGCCCGAGCTGCTGGGCCTCTCGGACCGGATCTACACGATTTTCGAAGGCGCCATCACCGGCGTCCTGAACAAGGACGAAGCCAGCCAGGAAAGCCTCATGAAACTCATGACGTCCGCCCGCAAGACCGCTTGACCCTTTGGGACAAACCAGAACAATCCGAACACCCCGGACACAAGGACTGAAACAATGAACGCGCTCAAGAAGCTCTTTGGCGGCAACACCCGCCAATTCGGCATGATCTTCGCCCTGGTTGCGCTGATCGTGTTCTTCGAGATTTTCACGGAGGGCCGCACGCTCACATCGGGCAACGTCATCAACCTCTTCAACGGCAACTCCTACATCTTGATCCTCGCCATCGGCATGGTGCTGGTCATCATCGCCGGGCACATCGACCTCTCGGTCGGTTCCGTCGCGGCCTTCGTGGGTGTCTGCGTGTCACTCTTCATCCGCGACTGGGGGCTGCCCTGGTACATCGGCGTCCTGATGGGGCTCGGGCTCGGCGTACTGATCGGGGCCTGGCAGGGATTCTGGGTGGCCTACGTCGGCATCCCCGCGTTCATCGTGACGCTGTCCGGCATGCTGATCTTCCGCGGCGCCAACCAGTTGGTCGGCAAGTCGAACACCATCCCGGTTCCCACGGATTTCCAGTACATCGGCTCCGGCTACCTGCCCGAGTTTGGACCGAATACCGGCTACAACAACCCCACCATGCTCATTGGCCTGCTCGGCGTCGCGTTCGTGATCTTCAGCGAGATCCGCTCCCGCCGCAACGCCAAGGCCCTCGGTGCCGAGGTTCCCGAAGCGTGGGTCATGGTCCTCAAACTGGTGCTGATCTCCGGCGCCATCCTCTACGCGACCTACCTCTTTGCCACCGGCCGGCCGGGCACCTCCTTCCCCGTGCCGGGCCTGATCCTGGCCGTCCTGGTCCTCGTGTACGGCTTCATCTCCTCCAAGACCGTAATCGGCCGCCACATCTACGCCGTCGGCGGCAACCGGCACGCCGCCGAGCTCTCCGGTGTCCAGTCCAAGAAGGTCAACTTCCTGGTCATGATGAACATGTCCTTCCTGGCCGGCCTCGCCGGCATGATTTTCGTCGGCCGCTCCACCGCCTCAGGCCCGTTCGACGGCGTCGGCTGGGAACTGGACGCCATCGCCGCCGTGTTCATTGGCGGCGCCGCGGTCACCGGTGGCGTGGGCACCGTGATCGGCTCGATCATCGGCGGCCTGGTCATGGCAGTCCTGAACAACGGCCTGCAGCTGCTCGGCGTCGGCGCCGACCTCACCCAGATCATCAAGGGCCTGGTGCTCCTGATCGCCGTCGCCTTCGACGTCTACAACAAGACCCAGGGCAAGAGGTCCGTCGTCGGGATGCTGATGAAGAACTTCAGCCGCAGTAACGAGATCAAGGCCGACGAGACAACCCAAACCACAGACGTCATCTCCAGGGGAGCCTGAGCGGCTCCCCAACCCCACAATTCTCCGCACACCACCAAAAGAAAGTGAACCAAGCAATGCGAATGATTGGTAAAGCAGGAAAGGCAGCAGCAATCGCTGCTATTGCGGCACTGGCGCTGACGGCCTGCGGCCGTTCCGACACCGGGACTACCGGCGGTTCGAGCTCCGGAGGCGAAGCATTCCCGAAGGGCTCGTCGATCGGCGTCGCGCTGCCCCAGAAGACCTCGGAAAACTGGGTTCTGGCGGAGCAGCTGTTCAACGACGGCCTCACCAAGGCCGGCTACAAGCCGGATGTGCAGTTCGCCAATGGCGGCGTTTCGGATCAGCAGAACCAGATTAGTGCCATGATCACCAAGGGCGACAAGCTCATCATCGTCGGTGCCATCGACGGTGCGCAGCTGGGCACCCAGCTCAAGCAGGCCAAGGATGCCGGCGCCACGATCATCGCGTATGACCGTCTGCTCCTGAACACCCCGGACGTGGACTACTACGTGGCCTACGACAACTTCAAGGTCGGTGAACTCCAGGGCCAGGCGCTGCTGGACGGCATGAAGGGCAAGAAGCCGGCAGGCCCGTACAACATCGAGCTCTTCGCAGGTTCCCCTGACGACGCCAACGCGAAGGTCTTCTTCGACGGCGCCATGAGCGTCCTGAAGCCGAAGATCGACGACGGCACCCTCAAGGTCCTCTCGGGCCAGACGAGCTTCGAACAGGCCGTTACCCAGGGCTGGAAGGCAGAGAACGCCCAGAAGCGCATGGACACCCTGCTCGCCGGAACGTACGGCAGCGCCCCGCTTGACGGCGTGCTGTCCCCGAACGACACCCTGGCCCGCGCGATCATCACCTCTGTCAAGGCCGCCGGCAAGCCGATCCCGGTTGTCACGGGTCAGGACTCCGAGGTTGAGTCGGTCAAGTCCATCATGGCGGGCGAGCAGTACTCCACCATCAACAAGGACACCAATGCGCTCGTTGACCACTCGATCACCATGGTCAACGACGTCCAGGCAGGCAAGACGCCGGAGATTAACGACGACAAGTCCTACAACAACGGAAACAAGGTTGTTCCCGCGTACTTGCTGAAGCCGGTCATCGTCACCAAGGACAACGTCCACACGGCGTACGAGAACGATCCGGTCCTCGGCCCGATCACCAAGCAGTAGTTCCCTATCTGGGCGACCGCTTCACCGGCCGCGCCAGAGTACAGAGCCCCGGCTCTCCCGCAAGGGAGGGCCGGGGCTCTTGCGTTGGCAGTGGTGCGTTGGCCGTGGTGCGCCGGCGGTGACCTTGGCAGTGATCTTGGCGGTGACTTTGGCGGTGACCTTGGCGGTGACCTTGCCTGCAGCAACCGGCTTCACAGCAGATCCATAGCTCCCGGGGGAGGTTCGCACAGCGGCCCGTACCACTGTGGGACCAGCGCCGGGCATCGGGCCCGGCAGGAGATACCCCCCCAAAGTCACTCAAGAAAAACTAGGAGCACCGTGAGCGTTCTTGCCCGGAGTGTAGGCAACGCCTTTCGAAACAAGGTCAGGACGGCCGCCGTGGTGGCGGTCCTGGCCGTAGCCATTGGACTTGCCCTGGCCATGCTCGTGGCCAACCAGGCCGTCACCGGCAAGGTTGCCGAGCTGAACGCCTCGGTGGGCACGGTCCTGACCGTGAACCCGGCCGGCGGCCAGGGGTTCGAGGGCGGCGGCGAGCCGCTGACATCCGCCCAGGCAGCCACGGCGGCGGCCGTCCCCAACGTCAGCAGCGTGGTCGGCACCAAGGCGCTGCGCCTGCGCAACGCCGCTGACATTGCCGCCGAGGCCGCGTCAGGACGGACAGGCCAAGGCGGCCCCGGCGGCCAGTCGGCCACCTCCGTCACCACGAGCCTCACGGCCGCCGTCGACGCCGGCACCCTCGGCAACCGTAACCAAGCCAGTACCGGCGCCTCCGGAAGCACCACCTCGGGCAGTACCGGCAGCACCGCGCAGGCGGCGCCGGCGTTCTCGCTGCCCATCACGGCAACCGGCATCGGCGCCGAGGTGGACTCCACCGGCAAGGCACTGCAGCTGACGCAGGGCACCGGCCTGGGCAACTACACCGCCGCGTCCACCGGCGCCCTGCTGGGCACCACCCTGGCCACCAAGAACAGCCTCAGCGTGGGCTCGACGTTCACCATCGGTGATAAAACCTTCACCGTCCAGGGGCTGTTCGACGCCGGGACCGCGTTCGGCAACAATGCGCTCTACGTGACGCTGCCGACCGCCCAGACCCTCGCCGGGCTGCCGGACGAACTCTCCACCATGATCGTCACGGTCAACAGCATGGAAAACGTCGACGCCGCCAAGACCGCCCTGCAGGCGGCCCTGGGCTCCGACAAGGCCGACGTCACCCAGGGCCAGCGGAACCTTGAGACCGCCGTCAGCTCGCTGGACAGCGTCAAGAACATTTCCTTCATCGCCTTCGTCGCGGCCCTTGGCACCGCCGGCCTGATCATCCTCCTGATCATGGTCATGCTGGTCCGCGAACGACGCCGCGAGATCGGTGTCCTGAAGGCCATCGGCGCTCCGAACCGCACCATCGGCCTGCAGTTTGTGCTGGAGGCACTCGTGCTGGTGGCCATGGGCAGCGTGGTGGGCGCCGCCGTCGCCTCCTTCGCCAGCGGCGGCATCGCCAGCGCCCTCATCAGTTCAAGCAGCAGCACGAGCGCGGCGGCCACCGGCCAGCGCGGCGGCGCTGGCGGCTTTCCCGGAGGCGGGTTCCCGGGCGGGGCGGGCGGACCGCTGGGCGGGGCAAGCCAGCTGCTGACCTCCGTGACGGCGAGCGCCTCCCCCGGCGTGATCGCCGCGGGCATCGCCGCAGTTTTCGGCGTCGCCATCATCGGCGCGCTCGTCCCGGCCCTGCTCACCGCCCGCATCCGTCCCATCGAAGTCCTCCGAGGAGAATAGCCATGATCGAAGTCAAGAACCTGGTCCGCACGTTCAAGTCCGGCGACCGGACCATCAAGCCGGTCAACGATGTCAGCTTCGAGCTCGAGCAGGGCACGCTGGCCTCGATCGTGGGCAAGAGCGGCAGCGGCAAGAGCACCCTGCTCTCCTTGCTCGGGGCGCTGGACAAGCCCACCAGCGGCGACGTGGTGGTCAACGGCGTGAGCCTGGCCAGCATGCCCGACGGGAAACTGACCAACTACAGGCGCCGGGACATCGGCTTCGTGTTCCAGCAGTTCAACCTGATCCCGAACCTCTCGGCCGTGGACAACGTGATGCTGCCGATGGAATTCGCCGGCGTGCGCAAGGCGGCGCGCGCCGAGCGGGCCCGGCAGCTGCTCGAACAGGTCCAGCTCGATCCGGACAAGCACGGGCGGCGCATCAACCGGCTCTCCGGCGGCGAGCAGCAGCGGGTGGCGATCGCCCGGGCGCTGGCGAACGAACCCAAACTGATCCTGGCCGATGAACCCACCGGCAACCTGGACGAGCAGACCGGCGAGCACATCATCGAGCTGCTCAGCACGCTCAGCCGGGACCACAACACCACCATCCTGGTGGTCACCCACGACCGTGCCCTGGCCAACAAGACGGACCGGCGCTTCCGGCTCCAGCAGGGCCGGCTCACGGAGGAAACGGCCCGGACCCGTGCGACGGCGGCCCTGCCCGGCTGAGGACCGGCCGGCTGCTGAACTCCAGCCGCGGCCGACCCCCTGAGGTCCGCGCGGCTGCGGGACTCCGGCGGCGGAGCTGCGGGGGATTCGGCGTGGGAGCTGCGGGCAGGCCTTGGGGGCTCGCCCGCGGCTCCGGCGTCGAGCCGCCGGGGCTGAACTTCGTGAGACTGGATCTCCGCGTCGAAACTCCGCCATGCCAGGGCCGTCAACACTGCGGCCCGCCCGCCCCTGGGTGAGAAGATGGCACCATGTCTGCCCTCATCGCAAAGCCGTGGCTCTTCAGCCAGCCGGACCAGGATCCCCGCACAGCCACCGGTGCCAGGCTGCGCTGGGGCGTCATCGCCACCGGCGGGATCGCCGCTTCGGTCACACGCGACCTTGGGCTGCTGGCGGATGCGGAACTGTACGCCGTCAGCTCCCGCACACAGGCGGCCGCGGACGCGTTCGCGGCCGACTACGGCTTTGTCCACGCCTACGGTGACCAGGACGGCGCCAGTGGCTACGCCCGCTTGCTCGCCAATGACGCCGTCGACGTCGTCTACGTTGCCACCCCGCACGCCCACCATCACAAGATAGCCCTCGCCGCCCTCAACGCCGGCAAGCACGTGCTGTGCGAGAAGGCCCTCACGATCAATGCCCGGGAAGCAGCCGAGTTGATCGCGGCGGCCCGGACCAACGGAGTCTTCCTGATGGAGGCGGTGTGGAGCCGGTTCCTGCCCAGCATGCAGCGGGCGTTCGAGATCGCTGCCTCGGGCGAGATCGGCGAGGTGAAATGGGTCGGCGCCGACCTCGGCTTTCCGGCACCGTACTCGCCCGGTTCCCGGCTTTGGGCACCCAAGGACGGTGGCGGCGCCCTGCTTGACATGACGGTCTATCCCCTGCTTTGGGCGCTCGGCACCCTGGGGTTCCCGCAAACGGTCAGCGCCACCGGCTGGCTGAACGACGACGGCGTCGATGCCCAGAATGCGTTGACGCTCGGTTACCACCACGGCGCCCAGGCCCAACTGACCTCGTCATTGATGGCCTTTGGCCCCCGCACGGCCACCGTCGCCGGCACCAAGGGCTACCTCCAGAGCCCGGGCTCCATCAACAACCCGAAGGAACTGCTGGTCCGGATCGGCTTCGAGGGGCCACGGACGGAGCGGTTCACGGTGGTGGGACGTGGCTACACTTACGAACTCCGGGAGGTCACGCGGTGCATCCAGCAGGGCCTCACCGAGAGCCCGGTCATGCCGCTGGAGGACTCCTTGAACACCATGCGGCTTTTCGACGGCGTACGCGCGCAGCTCGGCGTGAGCTACCCCAACGACGCCCACTAACCGCCTCCCACTTTCCACGCCCCAGGCAACGGACCCGGCGCATTCCAAGTGTCTCGGTATGCCTACAGTTTCGGCCCCGCTCTGGACTCTCCTGTTGGAGCCGACTTACCCTGTAGGCAATTGTCCAGTCTTCCGGGAGCGGGGGTGCGCGCATGGATCCTGCAGCAGCGTCCTCCCGCGCGGGCCGCACCGTGCGCCCCCTGCGCCCCTTGCGCCGCGTGCTTTTGGCCGCCGTCGCCGGCGCCGCGTGGCTGACACTGACCTGCACAGCCGCGCAGGCGGACGACGCCTGCGCGTTCTACGGGACGGCCGACGGCGCCGGGGAGAGCGCGGCCGCCGCCTCCTGTACGGACGCCGACGACCTCCCTGTTCCCTCCCTCGACGGCGTGGTTTCCGTGGACCTCCCCGCGGTCCCGGCGGCCACCTGGGCGGCGGGCGCTGTTCCGGGGCCGGTTGCAGCTTCCGCGGACGTCGTTCCTGCCGACCCGAACGGGCCCGCGGACACCGCCCCTGACCCGGCGGTTCCCGACGCGCCACCGCCCGCCCCTGGGCAGGCGGCACCGGACCCGGCACTCCCCTCCCCGGCGCTCCCTGACCCTTCGCTCCCTGCGCCGGCAGTCACCCCGCCCGCAACCGGGCCCGTGGTGGACCCTGCGAGTCCGGTTCCCGGTGTTGTTCCGCCGGTGGTGGACCCTGCGGTACCGGTTCCCGGCGTCGGTCCGCCGGTCGGCGACCCCGCGGCCCCGGCTCCGGATCCAGCAGCTCCGTTCCCGGGCGACCCCGCGGCCCCGGTTCCGGAGCCAGCAGCTCCGCTCCCCGGCGACCCGGCGGCCGGGCCACCAGACGGCGTCGTTCCAGGCGGCATCGGTCCGGGCGGCGACGTCGCGGCGGGATCGCCGGCGGGGACGCCGGCCGCCGTCGATGGCGAATCGGCACCCGCGGGCGCCGCAAAAGCAACGGCCGCCAACGCAGCCCCAGCTGAACTGCCGGCGCCTGCTCCCACCGGCACCGTGGCGGCCCGTTCCTTCCCGGCATCTCCTTCCCCGGGTGCCACGGTTGCTTATCCCGCCTTGCTGATCCCTGAACCCCGGGGCGCGGCAGCTGTCCAGTCCGGCGCTGCCCCGCCGGCCAAGGCCCCTGCCGGGACCGGTGAACCGCCGGCTCCCTCCGGCAACCCGGGTCCGGGCCCATGGCATGGCGGAACGGGACTGCCTGCGCCTGACGCACTCCCGCCGGCTCCGGGCTCGGGGTCCGGCAGCGGGCACTCCGGCGGCGGGCCTGCCGGAACGGCTGCGTGGATGCCCAGCCTGGTCTTCTACCTGCCCACCATCGGGGTCGACGCCATCGGCGGACCGCTCCAGCACGAGTACGCAGCCGTTACCGCTGATCCCGGTTCTTCTCCTGACTAGTCGGGCCGTCTCTGCCTCCACAGAGCACGGCCCGTCGGGCTGCCTTTGCCGCCCGCCAACAGTCACCCAGGAGAATCCCCCATGGACACGACCGTCCACCGCCGGGCTTCCGGCACCCCAATTCCCGCCGGCCTGACCCCCTCAGCGCCCGCCCACCCGGAGCGCTCCGGTCCGCAGCCGAGGCCCGGCTGCAAGCTCCGCCCGCCCTAGCGCATGCCACCGCTCCCATCACGGTCCTGTACCGCCGGAGCGAGGTCGTTGGGTCCGCTGGGGGACCCAACGGCATGCTCCGGCGGAGGGGCGTCCTCGGGGCGTCCGGTGAGGGAATACGCTTCGGCGCCGGGACCGGAGGTCCCCTCTGAACAGAAGTGGATACTAATTACCCTTATCATTCTTTAGGTGCGCCGTCTGTGCGCACACGGAAGATACGGGGACATCGTGAACAGTTCGCCCAACAGCATCACGGCGGAGCCCTTGGGCGGCCGCTACCAGCTGGGGGAGGTGATTGGCCGGGGCGGCATGGCGTCGGTCTACACGGCCAAGGACCTGAACCTTGGCCGGGACGTTGCCCTGAAACTCTTTGCACCGCAATCGGCGGATCCTGACGAGCTTCGCCGCCAGGAAGCGGAGATCGAGTTGCTGGCCACCCTGAATCATCCAAGCCTGGTGACGCTGTTCGACGCCGGGACGGACACCCGGATTCCCGATGAGCCCCGGCCCTTCCTGACCATGGAGCTCGTGGACGGCCAGGATCTGCGGACCCGGATCCGCCACAGCCCCCTCCCGCTGGCCGAGTTGGCCGTGGTCGGCGCCGGGATCGCCGATGCCCTCGCCTACGTCCACGGCCTCGGCATCGTCCACCGGGACATCAAGCCCGCCAACATCCTCCTGGTGCCGGTCCGGCCGGGAGAGCCGCTTCGGCCCAAGCTCACAGACTTCGGCATCGCCCGGATCATCGACGGGACCCGGCTGACGGCCACTGGAACCATGGTGGGAACCGCCGCCTACCTCAGTCCCGAACAGGCCCGCGGTGCCGACCTCGGTCCGGCGAGCGATATCTACTCGCTGGGCCTGGTCCTGCTCGAATGCCTCAAGGGCGAGGTGGAGTACCCGGGCAGCGCCGTCGAATCCGCCGTGGCCCGCCTGCACCGCGCCCCCGTCATTCCGGACGCCGTGCCCGAGGAGTGGGCCCGGCTCATCCAGGCCATGACCGTCCTGGACCCGTTGGACCGCCCCGCGGCCGCCGATCTCGAGGCAGCCTTCCGTGTGGCCCTCGTTTCCCCCGGATCGCTGCCGGGACCGGTCACAGCGGAACCCACCCGGGTCCTCCCGGCCCCGCCGGCCAGGCGGCCCCGCCCATCCAGGCCCGGAGTCGCAACGGCTGCGGCGTCGGGAACACGCCCCCTGAACTCGCTGGACCCGGATGCCCTGCCGCTGCGGCCGCGCCGCCGCTCCGTGTCGCGCGGGGCCGCATGGTTCCTCCGGGCCCGGCCGCGCACCCGCGTGGCCGTGCTGCTCGCCGCGCTGGCAGTCCTTGCCGTCGTGGCGACGATCGCGGTCGCCCTGTCCGCCCCCGCGGCGCCCGACGTCGTCCCCTACCCCACCGTCACCGGACCGCTCGGCGATCACCTGAGGGAACTGCAGAAGGGCGTGGAACCATGAGCGATTCGCGAACCGCCGGGCAAGACCGCGGCGGGGTGAGGTATCGGGTGTCCGCAAGCCTCCTCGCCGGACTGCTGGCCGCCGGGGCTTTGGCCGGCTGCGGCTCCCCCGCCCCCGAACTGGGCAGCGGCGCGGCCCGTCAACTTCAGTCCGAAGTCTTGGCTGTCAGCGAGGCTGCAGCCGCCAACGACCCGGAGGGTTCCCTGAAGCACCTTGACGAGCTGCTGACCCGGCTGGATGCCGTCGCCGCGAGCGGCGAGGTGTCCTTCAGACGCCACCAGAGCATCAAGTCATCGATTGACGCCGTCCGGGCGGACCTTACCGCGCAGCAGGCGGCCGAGGCGGCCCGGAAGGCTGCAGAAAAAGCAGCGGCTGACAAGGCGGCAGCCGACAAAGCAGCGGCTGAACAGGCTGCCGCGGCCCAGGCAGCAGCCCAGGTCGCTGCCCCGCGGACGGCCCCGACCGCCGTCGCCCCGGCCCCGGCCCCGGCCCCGGCCGGAAAGGGGAAGTCGAAGGACAAAGGGAAGGGTAAGGGCTAAGGCGCGCTGATTACCCTGCTGCCGGACGGGCTTCCACGACACCTGAGGCCGCGACCGGCATCGACCTGGCCGCAGACCGAACGCGGCGCCTCCGCCGCCACTATCGTCAGCCTGCTTACCATTTCAGCGGAAGCCCGCTAGCGTGGAGGAACGGCTTTATGCCGGTCAACGACAAGAATCGCGGACCGCGGTCCGCCAATCGAAGGAGTGACGCCTGCATGGCAACAGTTCAGGAATCCATCGAAGTCAATGTTCCGCTAAGCCAGGCCTACAACCAGTGGACGCAATTCGAGGAATTTCCGCACTTCATGAACGGCGTGGAATCGGTTAATCAGCTGGACGACACCACTGTGCATTTCAAGACCAGCATCGGTGGAGTCCGGCGTGAGTACGATGCGCGGATCACCGCGCAGGAACCGGACCAGCGCGTGTCGTGGGAGAGCCTTGATGAACCACGGAACGCCGGCACCGTCTGGTTCGATGATCTCGGCGAGGCCGCAACGAAGGTGAACGTCGAGCTGACCTGGGAGCCGGACTCGGCGGCGGAAAAGATCGGCGCGGCCATCGGCCTTGACTCCCGTCAGGTTGCTGCCGACCTGAAGAAATTCAAGCAGTTCATCGAAGAACGCGGGGCCGAGACGGGCGGATGGCGCGGACGTGTGGACGGAGTCGCCCCGGGCACCACCACCGCCGTGCCGCTCCAAGAAGAAGTGGGATATGGCGCGGAACCTGCCTTCGAGCGTGTGGACGCCGATCCCGACCTCGCCCCCGAGCCGCCTTTCGGCCACGACCAGCCGCGCTGACCGGACGTTCGCACTGATCTGGCTGGTTTGTTTACTCCGCCGGACGAACAGCGGAACGCCCCGCCTCCCTTTCGGGAGGCGGGGCGTTCTGCGTGGCGACCTACCGCGCTGCCGGAGCGTTGAGGCTGGGACTACTTGGTCAGCGTCGCAAGCACTTCGCTGAACTTCGCCGAGGGGCGCATGACCGCTGCGACCTTGGCCGCATCCGGCCGGTAGTACCCGCCAAGGTCCACCGGGGAACCCTGGACGGCCAGGAGTTCGCCGGTGATGGTGTCCTCATTGGAGTTCAGCGCGTCAGAAACGGCGGCGAAGGCCGCGGCGAGCTCGGCGTCGTCGTTCTGGCTGGCCAGTTCCTGGGCCCAGAACTTGGCCAGGTAGAAGTGGCTGCCGCGGTTGTCCAACTCGCCGGCCTTGCGCTTCGGGGACTTGTCCTCCAGCAGGAACGTGCCGGTGGCGCGGTCCAGGGTGTCGGCCAGGACCTGGGCGCGGGCGTTGCCGGTGCTGGTGGCGAGGTGCTCGAAGCTGACGGCCAGTGCGAGGAATTCACCCAGGCTGTCCCAGCGCAGGTGGTTTTCCTTGAGCAACTGCTGGACGTGCTTCGGGGCGGATCCGCCGGCGCCGGTCTCGAACAGGCCGCCACCGTTGATCAGCGGCACCACGGAAAGCATCTTGGCGCTGGTGCCCAGTTCCAGGATCGGGAAGAGGTCGGTGAGGTAGTCGCGGAGCACGTTGCCGGTCACCGAGATGGTGTCCTCGCCCTTGCGGAGGCGTTCCACCGTGAAGGCCGTGGCCTCATCCGGGGACATGATGGCGATTTCCAGGCCCTCGGTGTCGTGGTCCTTAAGGTATTCCTCCACCTTGGCGATCATCCGGGCGTCGTGCGCGCGGCCCTTGTCCAGCCAGAAGACGGCGGGCGTGGCGGAGGCGCGGGCGCGGGTGACGGCCAGCTTCACCCAGTCGCGGATCGGCACGTCCTTCGTCTGGCAGGCGCGCCAGATGTCGCCCGGGGCAACCTTGTGCTCGATCAGCACGGTGCCGGCGTCGTCGACGATCTGGACGGTACCGGCGGACTGGATCTCGAACGTCTTGTCGTGGCTGCCGTATTCCTCGGCGGCCTGGGCCATGAGGCCGACGTTCGGGACGGTGCCCATGGTGGTGGGATCGAAGGCCCCGTGGGCGCGGCAGTCATCAACCACGACCTGGTAGATGCCGGCGTAGCTGCTGTCCGGGAGGACGGCGAGCGTATCGGCTTCCTGGCCGTCGCGGCCCCACATGTGGCCCGAGCTGCGGATCATGGCCGGCATCGAGGCGTCGACAATGACGTCGGAGGGCACGTGCAGGTTGGTGATGCCCTTGTCGGAATCGACCATCGCGAGTTCGGGGCCCTCGTTGAGGCCCTTTTCGATGGCTGCCTGGACGTCGCCGCGGATCTCCTCCGGCAGGTCCTCGAGGCCGTTGAGGATGGAGGCAAGGCCGTTGTTGGGGCTCAGGCCGGCGGCGGCGATCTGCTCACCGTAGGTGGCGAAGAGGTCCGCGAAGTAGGCCTTGACGACGTGCCCGAAGATGATGGGGTCCGAGACCTTCATCATGGTGGCCTTGAGGTGGGCTGAGAACAGCACGCCCTCGTTCTTGGCCCGGACAATCTGGGCTGCGAGGAACTCATCCAGGGCCGAGGCACGCATCACGGTGCCGTCGATGACCTCGCCGGCCAGGACCGGGAAGGCACGCTTGAGGACCTTGACGGTGCCGTCTTCCTTGACGAGCTGGATTTTGATGTTGGTGTCGGCCTCGATCACCACGGACAGCTCGTTCGAGCGGAAGTCGTCGGCGTCCATGTGGGCCACGTTGGTCTTGGACTCCGGCGTCCAGGCGCCCATGCTGTGCGGGTTCTGGCGGGCGTAGTTCTTGACCGAGAGCGGGGCGCGGCGGTCCGAGTTGCCTTCGCGCAGGACCGGGTTCACGGCGGAGCCCTTGATCTTGTCATAGCGGGACCGGATGTCCGTTTCCTCGTCCGAGGAGGGGTTGTCCGGGTAGTCCGGCAGCGCGTAGCCGTGGCCCTGGAGTTCGGCGATGGCGGCCTTCAGCTGGGGCACGGAGGCGCTGATGTTGGGCAGCTTGATGATGTTGGCTTCGGGCGTCTTGGCGAGGGCACCAAGCTCGGCCAGGGCGTCGCTGAGGCGCTGCTCTTCGGTGAGGTAGTCGCCGAACACGGCGATGATGCGGCCGGCCAGCGAGATGTCGCGGGTCTCCACTTCCACACCGGCCGTCGAGGCGAACGCCTCAATGATCGGCAAGAACGAATAGGTGGCCAGCATCGGCGCTTCGTCGGTGTGGGTATAGATAATCTTTGCCATTGCGCGGGCGTCTCCCTGAAGGTCTGGGTATTTCCGGAATCTTGTGTTATCTCAACACCCCTAACTTACCCGAGGTGCCCCCGTTGGCGCCTACCGGCGTCGTGCGCGGACGGATGAGTGACATCCCGACACGGCATAACAAAAATTGACAGGTTACTTTACAGGTTAGTCAAATTGCCGTAGTTTCGTTCCATCCAGCGGCCGCCAACAGCGGCCGCCCCCCTTTTCCACCGGTTAGGACACCCATGAGAACACCCAAGACTCTGGCCACCAGCCTGCTGACTCTTTCGGCCGCCGCGCTGCTGGCCCTGAGTGCCGCGGGGGCGGCCACGGCCTCCCCCGCACCGGCCAAGGCACCGGTTTCCACCTCCGATGTCGCCAGCCACACCGTCACCGAGACGGGCGCGGCCGATTACTGGACCGCGGAACGCATGCGCAGCGCCGTCCCCGGCGACGTCCTGGCCGACAGGGCCATGAAGCGCAGCGGCAAGGCCGCCGCGGCCAGGGGCCCGGCGGAAACGGGCGCGCCGAGCAAGGTCGAGGCCGCGGCTCCCAAGCTGCAATCCCAGACGCTCCAGACCAAGACCAATGCGAGCGAAACCCCCGTCCCGCACATCGGCAAGGTCTTCTTCACCCTCGGCGGGACGAACTACGTCTGCTCCGGCAACTCGGTCTCCTCCGGCAACAAGAGCACGGTCTCCACGGCTGGGCACTGCGTGAATGAGGGCCCGGGCGCCTTCGCCACCAAGTTCACGTTCGTCCCGGCGTACCTGAACGGCGCGGCCCCCTACGGCAAGTGGACGGCCAAGGCCCTCTACGCCCCCACCCAGTGGAGCTCCTCGGGTGACATGACCTACGACACCGGCTTCGCCGTCATGTCCACGCTCAACGGCCAGTACCTGAGCGACGTCGTCGGCGGCTCCGGGCTGCAGTTCAACGCCGCCCGCGGCCTGAGCTACAAGTCATTCGGCTACCCCGCCGCAGCGCCCTTCAACGGTGAATCCCTCAAGAGCTGCTCCGGCACCGCGACGAACGATCCCTACAACCCGCAGTTCAACACCCAGGGGATCCCCTGCAACATGACCGGCGGTTCCTCAGGCGGTCCGTGGTTCATCGGCACCAGCGCCGCCGGCTACCAGAACTCCATCAACAGCTACGGCTACGGCAGCAAGTCCACCACGATGTACGGCCCGTACTGGGGCAGCGTGATCCAGCAGGCCTACACCACGGCGGCCGCTTCCTGACCTGAGGGCACGGGAACCGTTCGCGCGGGGCCGCGCTCCTTTCGCGGGGGCCGGAGCGCGGGGCCGTTCGCGGGGCCGTTCGCGGGGGCCGTTCGCGGGGGCAGCGTTCGTGGGGGCCGTTCGCGGGGCCGGGCTCCGTTCGCGGGGGCCGTTCGCGGGGCCGGGCTCCGTTCGCGGGGGCAGCGCGGCCTGGCTTGTTTCCCCTGCCTACCCTGTTTACCCCAGCGCGGGGTCATTGCGTCCCATCTTCAGCAGTGGGGAGGACGCAGTGGCCCCGCGCTGGCTCTATCTGCGGCGGCGGATCGCCCCCGCCCGCTGGACATGCCCTCCGCTAACACCCAGGCCCGGACATATGCCCCATATGTCCGGGCCTTGGTGTTAGGAATGGACATGTCCTCCCGGGTGGCTTCTCGGCGCTTGGGAACGAATGAGCATGTCCCCCGGCCGGTCCAGGCAGCCCCGGGTCGCACGGGACATGCCCTCCCCACATTCCGAAGCCTGGACATATCCCCCATATGCCCACTCTTTGCCGCGAAAAATGAGCATGTCCCGCGGAAAGAATGAGCATGTCCCCGGCACTGGCCATCAGCCCACTCGATGGCACAAAAAATGGACATGTCCCCCGGATAGGGAGGGCATGTCCATTTTTTATGCGGGGGTCTCTTGGGGGTCTCTTGCGCTGGTCCCTTGTGCGCGAACCGCAGCCCGAGTGTAAGAGCCCTAACCGAGTGGGCGAGCCCTAGTGGAAGAAGTGGCGGGCTCCGGTGAAGTACATGGTGATGCCGGCGGCGTTGGCTGCGGCGATGACTTCCTCGTCCCGGACAGAGCCGCCGGGCTGGACGACGGCGCGCACGCCGGCGTCGACCAGGATCTGCAGTCCGTCGGCGAACGGGAAGAACGCGTCCGACGCCGCAACGGCGCCCCGGGCCCGTTCCGGTGCACCGGCGGCGCCTGGTTCTGCCTGAACGGCAGCCGCCCCGCCTGCACCCTCGACATCGGACTCCACGGTGACTCCGAGGGTGTTGGCGCGCTCGACCGCGAGCTTGCAGGAATCGAGCCGGTTGACCTGGCCCATGCCGATGCCGACGGCGGCACCGTTGTCCGCGAGCAGGATGGCGTTGGACTTCGCCGCGCGGCACGCGGTCCAGGCGAACGCGAGGTCGGCCAGGGTGGCGGCGTCGGCGGCGTCGCCCGCGGCCAGGGTCCAGTTCGCGGGGGTGTCGCCGTCGGCGTCGACCTTGTCCGTGGCCTGCACCAGCATGCCGCCGGAGACCTGGCGGAACTCGGTCGGGTAGCGGCCGTATCCGTCCGGGAGGGCCAGGAGGCGGATGTTCTTCTTCTTGGACAGGATCTCCACTGCCTCGTCGTCGAAGCCCGGAGCGATGACGACCTCCGTGAAGATGCCGGCGACGGTCCGTGCCATCCCGGCGGTGACGGTGCGGTTCGCGGCGATGACGCCGCCGAACGCGGACACGGGATCGCAGGCGTGGGCCTTGGCGTGGGCGTCGGCGATCGGGTCGGCCGCGGCCGCGGACCCCACGGCCACGCCGCACGGGTTGGCGTGCTTGATGATGGCGACGGCGGGCTCGGCGAAGTCGAAGGCGGCGCGCAGGGCGGCGTCGGCGTCGACGAAGTTGTTGTAGCTCATGGCCTTGCCGTGCAGCTGGTCGGCCTGGGCGATGCCGGCCGGGGCGGCCTTGTCCACGTACAGTGCGGCCTGCTGGTGCGGGTTTTCGCCGTAGCGGAGCACCTCGGAGCGTTCCAGGGCCAGGCCGGCGTAGGCGGGCCAGTCGATCACGCCGTCGCCGTCCTCGTCGCGGAACTGGCTGGCGGTCCAGGTGGCCACGGCGGTGTCGTAGGCCGCGGTGTGCGCGAACGCCTTGGCAGCGAGCCGGCGGCGGGTCTTCAGGTCAAAACCGCCCGAGGCGGCTGCCTCCACCACGGCACCGTAGGACGCCGGGTCCACCACGATGGTGACGGCGGCGTGGTTCTTCGCGGCTGAGCGCACCATCGCGGGGCCCCCGATGTCGATCTGTTCGACGACGTCGTCCGGCGCGGCACCGGACTTCACGGTCTCCACGAAGGGGTAGAGGTTGACGATGACGAGGTCGAACGGCTCGATCTCCATGTCCGCCAGGGTCTGCATGTGGGCCGGGACGCGGCGGTCCGCGAGGATGCCGCCGTGCACGCGCGGGTGCAGGGTCTTGACGCGGCCGTCCAGCATTTCCGGGGAGCCGGTGACTTCCTCGACTTCCTGCACGGGGATGCCCGCGGCGGCGATCTTCTTGGCCGTGGAGCCGGTGGAGACGATCTTGACGCCGGCGGCGTGCAGGCCCTGAGCGAGCTCCTCCAGACCGGTCTTGTCGTAGACCGAAATCAGTGCCCGGTGGATGGGAACTCGGTCGATGGATACACGGTCAAGCTGAGTGAAGCTCACAAAAGTCTCCGTCTTATATCGCGGCGGGGCCGCGGGTGGTGGGGATGCGGCAAGTTTATCGCGTCCCGCCGCCGGGCCCTCCCGCGCGCCGGAGTGTGAAGCACGCGCGGGCCGCGGCCCGGCCACGTAGAGTTTTCACAGGAGGCCAAGATGAACACGTACACCACTGTGCCCAGCGGCGAACAGGTGGTCCAGGAACTGCCGTGGCAGTGGAAGGTCCAAGGCCGGATCTTCCTGATCGGCGGGCTGGGCTTCATGTTCGATGCCTGGGACGTGACCCTCAACGGCATCCTCATTCCGTTGCTGTCCAAGCACTGGTCACTGAGCCCGGGCGATGCCGCCTGGATCGGCACGGCGAACCTCATTGGCATGGCCCTGGGCGCGTTCGTCTGGGGCACCATCGCGGACACCATCGGCCGCAAGAAGGCCTTCACCGCGACCCTCCTGATTTTCTCCATCTTCACCGTGCTCGGCGCCCTCTCCCCCGACTTCATGTGGTTTGTCGTGTTCCGGTTCCTGGCCGGGTTCGGCCTGGGCGGCTGCATCCCGGTGGACTACGCGCTGGTGGGCGAGTTCACCCCGCGCAAACAGCGCGGCCGGGTGCTCACCGCGATGGACGGCTGGTGGCCGATCGGCGCGGCCCTCTGCGGTTTTGTCTCCGCCGGGCTGGTCGCGGCCTTCGCGGACTGGCGGCTGACCATGCTGGTCATGGTGCTTCCGGCGCTGCTGGTGTTCTGGATCCGCCGCAGCGTGCCGGAATCCCCGCTGTTCCTGATCCGCAAGGGCCGCCGCGACGAGGCCGCCAAGGTGATCGACGCCCTGGTCCAGGCCACCGGCGCCGAGGCCCGCGTCTACAGCCTGCCGGCACCGCAGGATGCGCCACGCCTCTCGGCAGGGAGCGCGTGGACGCAGTTGCGCGCCCTCTGGCAGTTCAACTGGAAGATCACGACGGCGGCATGGGCCCTGTTCTTCAGCATCCTGCTCGTCTACTACCTGTCGCTGACGTGGATGCCGCGGATCCTGATCGGCGCCGGCTTCGAGGAGTACAAGGCCTTCCTGACCACGGCGTCGATGGCCGCCGTCGGACTCCTGGGCGTGGTGGTGGCCGCCCTGCTGGTGGAGCGGGTGGGCCGCAAGTGGATCCTGGCGATCACCGGCCCGCTGTCCGCGCTGACGCTGGTGATTGTTGCGATCGTGGTGGACATCCCCACCGCCGCCGTCTTCTGGCTCCTGGTGTTCGGCTTCGTGGTGCAGGTGGCCATCCCGGTGCTCTACACCTACGTCTCCGAGCTCTACCCCACGGAACTGCGCGGCTCCGGCTTCGGCTGGGCCTCGACGTTCTCCCGGCTCGGCGCCGGGTTCGGTCCGCTGATCTTCGCGGCCTTCCTGTGGCCGGAACTGGGGCTCGCGACGTCGTTCGCACTGGCTGGCGGCCTCGTGCTGCTCTCCGTGCTGTGGATGGCGTTCTTCGCCCCCGAGACGAAGCAGCGCCGGCTCGAGTAACGCGCCCACCACCCGATGCGCTATCACTTCAGGCTGTTCTGGGCGCTGATAGCCACCCCACGTGATAGCGCATCGCGGGAACCAGGCAGCGCCGAAATCAGGCGGGGGTGTGGTCCGCGGCGAGGGAAGCGAGCGTGGAGACCAGGAGTCGGCGTTCCACCACCTTGATGCGCTCGTGCAGGGATTCCTCGCTCTCGCCGTCCCCGACCGCCACGGCTTCCTGCGCGATGATGGGGCCCGTGTCCACCCCGGCGTCGGCCCAGTGCACCGTGCAGCCGGTGACCTTCACGCCGTAGGCCAGCGCGTCGCGGACACCGTGGGCGCCGGGGAAGGACGGCAGCAGCGCCGGGTGGGTGTTGAGGTACTTGCCGCCAAACGCGTCGATGAAGTCGGCGCTGACAATCCGCATGAAGCCCGAGGACACCACCACATCCGGGGCGAAGCCGGCGACGGCCTCGGTCAGGGCCGCGTCCCAGGCCGCCCTGTCCGGGTAGGCCTTGAAGTCCACTACAAACGTGGGAATCCCGGCGGCGGCGGAGCGTTCCACCCCGAACGTCCCCGGCCGGTCGGCGCCGACGGCGGCGATCTCGACGTCGAGCGCGCCGGACTTAACGGCATCGATTACTGCCTGGAGGTTGGAGCCGGTGCCGGAAACGAGGACAACAATGCGCATGGTCCTAGCTTATGGGGCCGCTCGCGTAGGCTGGAAAACATGAATCCCCCCACGGAATCCGGCAGCGGCCAGTCCGACCGGCAACCGGCCGGCCAGGCAGCACAAGATTCCGCGCGGCTGACGCACACCCTGTTCCGGCTGTTCGTCATCGCGGTGCTGGGCTCGTTCTTCGTCTTCCAGCTCGACGTGGGTTACGTGTGGCTGACGGCGCTGCTCACGGTGGCGGGGATTGTGCTGGGCATCGTGGTGCTGGTCCGGGCGGTGAAATACAAGGAATCGCGGCTGGTTCTGTACGGCGCGATCTCCGGGCTGGTGGCTTCGGCGGTGATGCTGCTGGTGGTCCTGGCCTCGACGCTGTTCTTCAACCAGATCCGCGATTACCAGCAGTGCGTCCGCTACGCCCTGACGCAGCAGGCAACCTCGGAATGCAGGACGCAACTGGAGAAGTCCCTGCCGACGCAACTGCCCACGCAGCTGCGCTAACAGCTGCACCCACTCCGCGCTAGCGGCTGCTGACCGTCTCCAGGTCTGCCTCGCGCAGCTTCTGCTGGCGTTCCAGCCACGGTCCGGCCGCGTAGCCGATCACGACGCCGATCCCGACCTCCGCGGCCACGAACAGTGCCGTGCGCAGCGGGTCGGGCCCGATCTCCGTCAGCCGACCGATGCCGGCCGAACCGCCGGCCAGCCAGGCGAGCCCCGCCGCGAGCAGCCCGGCGACGGAGCCGATCACCGCACCCAGCACCAGGGTGGAGGCGGCGGCGGTAAACCAGCGGGCCCGGATCTTGATGGACAGCCATTCATCGAAGTGGTTTTCGCCTTCGCGCAGGAACCACCAGCCGGCCAGCGCCCCGGCCAGCGCCGGCACCACCAGGGCCACGAAGCCGAAGTCGAGGGAACCGGCCGGCAGCGCGGCGAACACCGGAACGGACGGCAGCGGCCCGACGGCGGTCCCAAGTGGTCCGGCCAGCGACCCGACGCCCAGGGCGAACCCCGCGCCGGAGATCCAGCCCAGGGCAAAGACGACGAGGTTGGGCAGGAAGCCGAGCTGCACGATGGTGAGGACACCGCCGCCCATGGCGCCGGCGTCGAGCCCTTCATAAACGGCGACCACAAGGTTCCAGTGGATGAAGAGGTCGACGGCCAGCAGCGCGGCGGACATCGCCAGGCTCGCCATCAGCGCCACCGATCCGGCTTTGATGGCCGAGCCCAGGTAGGATCCGGCCCAACGCGAGTGCTGGCTGGTACGGGACAGCCAGGCCACGGCGTCGACGCCGATCAGCCGGCTCCACGACCCGGCCTCGCGGCGCGCACCCACCACCATGCCGAGCCCGAACGGGACGAGGGGAATGAACGCAGCGGCCCACAGGCTGATGCCGACGTCGGCCGTGCGGCAGACGAAGCCCGTCGCAATCCCGAATCCGGCATACGCCAGCCAGGAGCCGAGCAGCGCCTGCCAGAGCTGGTCCGTATATGAGGCGCGGGCAAGGCGCCGTCCGGCGCGCCAGGCGAGCAGGAACGGGATGAGGGCCAGGCCCAGCGGAATGAGCGAGAGCGTCCCGGATTCCGGCTGCGCGGCGGACCCGGCACCGGCGGTGTCCAGCAGCAGGGGCACGCCGTGGATCAGCAGCCAGGCCTGGCCGGCCAGGCGCGCCAGGACATCGAATCCGTCATGCTGGAATCCGGCCGTGGCCCAGACCATGACAATCGGGGCCACCACCACGAGGGCGGAAATGACGGCGGCCCGGGCGGACTCGAGGGCACCCTGCAGCCACAGGGGCATGGGAAGGCCACGTTGTCCGGTCTGATCAGCGCGCAGTTTCATCGAGATCCATGGTGCCACGGGCCCGGCACCCGGCCGGTTTCCGACAGGCACATTGGCCGGATCCGCCGGATTTGCCGTCGGGGGCCCCCGGCGCTTTTTGCACACCCCGGTCGTAAAATTGTAAATGTCCGCAATCAGTGGTTGGAGGCAGATAATGACTACCGCATCTCCTCATGCGCACGGCGTTCATTTTGGTCGGACAGATGTACAGAACGTCGGCATGGGTGCAGGTATCGTCCTGATCGTCGTGGGCATCTTGGGGTTCATCCCCGGCATCACTACGAATTACAGCGAACTGAGGTTCTTCGGGCCCGATTCCAAGGCCCTGTTCCTGGGCCTGTTCCAGGTGTCGATGTTGCTGAACATCGTTCAGCTCGCGATCGGCGCCACCGGCCTGACCATGTCCCGGACTGCCATGGGCGCCCGGAATTTCCTCATGGGCTCCGGTCTGCTGTACATCGTCCTTAGCATTTACGGTTTCATCGTCGGCGTGGATTCGGCGGCCAACTTCCTGTCGCTGAACACCATGGACAATTGGGCCTTTATGGTGATGGGCGTAGTAATGGCCGGCGCAGGCTGGCTGATGACAAGGCACCTGGAAGAAGACGTAAAGACCCGGTCATCAACCCCCGGGACATAGGGAGCCGCGAATGAGTAACGTTTCATAGTATTCAGAAAATTCGTACTACCTGCTGGTGCAGTGGTTTAGCGGAAACGCGGCCGCTGCACCAGCTTTCTGTGTGGCGTCTGGGGCTGCCCGACGGCGGAGCCTCCCGGCACGCCGGAAGGCCGGGACTTTGTGAGTCCCGGCCTTCCGTGATGCCCTGCCGCTGCCGTTGCCGCCGGTGATGATGCGGGTGCCGCGGCGGCTCGTTAGCTTGCGTGTTCCTGAACGCGGGGCGGAACAGTGTCCCATTCCGTTTCGGTGGCACGCATCCAGGGAAAGGGCAGCAGTTCCTTGATCCGGACCTTGCCCACCTCGCCCCCGGCATCGACCAGTACAGACGTCTCGGTTCCGTAAGAACGCAGCAGTTCCCGGCAGAGGCCGCACGGGTTGGTGACTTGGGGGTGTCCCTGCCCGTCCATGCTGACGGCTACCACGGAGTGGATTGCTGGCTCCTGGGCCATGCGGGCATTGGCGAGGGCGCTGGATTCGGCGCACACATTGATGCGCTTGGCGCCAAGGTGCAGTCCGAGATAGATGGCCCCCGATTCACCGCGCATGGCGGCCGCCACCCGGTGGTTCTCGCTGTGGTGGGCGGTGAGCAACAGCGCGCGCGCTGCCTCGTAAAGCTCCACGTCGGAGGCGTCGAGATCAAAGGAGATCACGTTTGCCTGCAAACCGTTTGTGTCCGGGCGACTGGCGTTCATGAGGGTTCCCACTTTCCGTTCCTGCTTACCGCTGTTCTTGCGTGCCTGTGTTCTGGCCTGGCTGTTTTGGTAACTGGCTGTTTTCGTGGCCGGCCGTGGTCGTGGCCGGCTGCGTGCTCTACCGGCCGATGAAGATGCCGTTCTTCTTCCGGGCGAGCAGGTAGAAGACGATGCTGAGCGCCGACAGGACGGCCACGTAAACGGGAAAGATCCAGGAGGCGTTCATGGACTGGAGCCAGACCAGGAGGTAGGAGGCCGTGCCACCGAAGAGGGCGACGCCCAGGCCGTAGCCGAGCGCGGTGCCGGCGCCGCGGCAACCCTTCGGCATCAGGGAGCTGGTGACCACGTTGTACAGCGTCATGTTCAGGACCAGCACAACCGAGCCGCCGAGGAGGACGGCCGCGAAGCCGGCGATGCCGGGCTTGACGTACATCAGCATCAGGAAGACGGACGGAATGGCCAGGGCACGGGTGATCAGGAACCACTTGGACATCGACTTGCCGTCAGCGACCTTGCTGATGATGAGGCTGCCGACAACCAGCACGACGCCGAGGATGGTGGTGAGCGCGAAGACGGCGGTTGCGTCCTCCTTGAAGCCGGTGCGGGCCGCCGTCGGGAGGCCGGTGTTCCAGGCGTAGTTGTAGGCCTGCGCCGCGCCGACGACGAAGGTGATGGCCAGGACGCTGAGCCAGTGCTTGCGCACTCCACCCCAGACGGTCTTGGCGGAGTTGTTCGCCAATTCTTCCGGCTTCATGGTTTCCGGAAGCGTCCGGCGAAGGTAGACAACGACGAAGCCGAAGGCCGCGCCGACGATGAACGGCACACGCCATCCCCAGTCGGCCATGACGGCCCCGCCGAGCATCAGGGACGAGAGGTAGCTGACCAGCGAGGCGAGCAGGATGCCTGCGTTGACGTAGAAGGAGATGATGCCGGCGACAAAGCCCTCGCGTCCTTCGGGGACGAGTTCGACGGCGTGGGCGGTGGACAGCGGAGCTTCGACACCGGTGGAGATGCCCTGAACGATGCGGCAGACCAGCAGGATGACGCCGGCCGCGGGGCCAATCTGGTCATAGGTCGGCGACACGGCAATGATCAGGGTGGTGATCGCCATCATCATGATGGACCAGAGCATTACCCGTCGTCGTCCGATCCTGTCGGCGAAGGTGCCGAGCAGGATGCCGCCCAGCGGACGGAACGCGAAGCCGACGGCAAAGACTGCGAGCGCGCTCAGCGTCGCGGCAACGGGGTCCTGCGACGGGAAGAACTTGGGTCCGATGAAGGCCGACAGCAGGCCGAAGACCATCCAGTCGTACCATTCCAGGGTGTTTCCAAGTCCAAGGCCGAGCAGTCCCCGGCGGACTTCCGGAGATAGCCGGGAGTTGCGGCCGGTCTCCAGGTCAGTCTTGACGACAGTGTCAGTCATGATTCCTTTTTCCTTCCCCCGCACTTTCGGGGTGCGTGAGGGTACGGATTGCCGGCGGGCACCCCTGTTGGGGTCGCCGGCAATCGAAACTATCGTTTGGCTTGGTCCGCGGGGCGGGACCGGCTCGCCACATGGGAGGCGAGTTAGCCCAGATAGCTACGCATGCCTCTTCGTAGCGCTTGAATGCAAACGGGCCATCCAGCTCGGCAACAAGGAACTGGTCCCTGGTGACCGGCCAACATCGTGCTCTGCGGATGGCTTGGCAGATGTCACGGCAGCTTTGCTTAAGGAAAGGAACGGGTTCGCGGGTCGGATGCACCTTCCGCCAGAAGGCTGTGCACCCTAACCTGTTTGAAGCGTTCCTGCCCAAAGTGTTGCGGCTCACACAACTATATTGAAGATCTTCACAGAGTCAATGGTTTTCGGAGAAGTCCCGTCCGCCCGCGGCAGGCCGGGCCCAGGCCGGGTGACAAAGTCCCACGTCAGGCGCAGATTCAGCCCGGAACCGCAAAAATATTTACTAAAACCTTGATTCGCTAAAAGTTTTCACTATAGTTATGTGTGTTAGCTCACCAAGAGAGAGTCGGAGCATGACCAACGAAATCGTCACGGGACATTCCCCCGCCGGCACAAGCGTCCTTCTTGCCACCGTCGGCAACAAGGTCCGCAACATGCGCAAGGACAAAGGAATGACCCTCGCGAAGCTCTCGGAAGTCACTGGCCTCAGCCCGGCGATCGTCAGCCAGATCGAACGCGGACTGGCCAATCCCTCTTTCACCACCTTGGCGCAGCTGGCACACGGCCTGGACATTCCGGTGGGGAAGTTCTTCCTCGGACAGGAGGAAACCAGGTCCCCCGTGGTCCGCAAGGCCGAGCGGCGGAACCTCAAGGGCGTCACCAAGAAGTCCGTCGGTGAAGCAGTCTATGAACTGCTCACCCCGGACCTCAACGGTGCGCTGGAGGCCCAATGGATCGTGAGTCCGCCAGGCCACGACACCAGCGCCACTCCTTTCCGGCACAGCGGCGAGGAATTCGGCATCGTGCTCTCCGGCCGGAAGGACATCTTCCTGGACGGCGAGAAGTACACCTTGGAAGAAGGCGATTCGATCACCTTCTCCTCGGATACGCCCCACTGGTACAAGAACAGCTACGAAGAGGTCTGCGTAGCAATCTGGGTTAACGCACCTCACGCGTGGTGATCCGCCGGCACTAGCCGCCGTCACCTTTCTCCAGTCCGGACGCCTCTTCTATACCGCAGCGTCCGCCGGAACCCTCCAATAGCCCGCACCACGGCCCGCAACGGGCCGCGATGCGTCATACCCTCTGCCGGGTCGATTTCGCGGTCAGCGTTGCCGCGTTACTGCCGGGCACCGTCTTCTACGTCACCGGCACCGTTCCAACGGCACCCGTTCCCACGGCACGCCTCTAACGGCACTTCGGCCGAAACAGTAAGGATCCCCCATGAACCCGTCCACAGCCATGTCGTCGCTGGAACTCAGCACCACCACGGCGGACCTCACCGCCCCCGTCATCTCCCGCTCCGACGTCCTCGTCGTCGGCGGTGGCCCCGCAGGCGTGGCCGCAGCCGTCACCGCGGCCCGCTCGGGCGCCTCTGTCACGCTGCTGGAACGCTACTCCTCCCTGGGCGGCCTCGCCTCCGGCGGCATGGTCCTGGTGCTCGATGACATGATCAACGGCCAGGAAATCACGGTCACCGGCATCGTCTCCGAGTACGTCGAGCGGCTGCAGAAGCTGGGCCTGGCGATCGTCCCGCCGGCCGATGACCGCAAGACCTCCGAGGAACTGTGGAACAAGTGGGGCCGCTACGGCACCTTCGACTTCCACTCCCACACCACCCCCAAGCCGGTCTGCTACGCCGCAGCCTTCGACCCGGACGGCTGGAAGCGTGTCTCCAACGACCTCGTCCGCGAGGCCGGCGTCAACCTGCGCCTGCACTCCTGGTTCTCCCGCCCCATCGTGGACAACGGCGTCATGAAGGGCGTCATCTGCGAGACCAAATCCGGCCCGCAGGCCTTCATGGCCGACGTCGTCATCGACACCACCGGCGACATCGACGTCGCCTCCCGGGCCGGCGCCAGCTACGTCAAGGACAGCTACCTCACCACGCTCGTCTTCCGCCTGGGCAACGTGGACACCAACGCCGCGGAGGCCTTCGAACAGGCCAACCCGAAGGAAGCCCGCGCCATCAACCGCAAGATCAAGCGCCTCCTCGGCGGCGCCTGGGAACTGTGGTGGCTCAAGACCCCCATCGACGGCGTCGTCTGGTGCAACGCACCCCACATGACCGGGTTCGACGGCGTCGACCCGGCGGACATGACGGCCGCCGAGTTCGCCGCGCGGGACCGCATCACCGAGGCCGTGGACTACGTCCGCGCCAACCTGCCCGGCTTCGAGAACTGCTACATGCTCGACGTCGCGTCCCAGATGGGCGTGCGCCAGACCCGCCTGCTCGAAGGCGAGTACGTCATGACGAAGGAAGATGTCACCTCCCGCCGCCACTTCGCCGACACCGTGGCCCGCGGCCGCGACTACTACTACCCCTTCCGCTCGCTGCTGCCCAAGGAAGTTGACCAGCTGCTCGTCGCCGGCCGGCACTACTCCGCCACCCCCGAGGCCCAGAAGATGTCCCGCGAGATCCCGCCCTGCATGGCCATGGGCCAGGCAGTCGGCGTCGCCGCCGCGCTGGCGATCCAGAACGGCACCCTCGTCCGCGACGTCTCCGCCCTGGACATCCAGCAGGGCATGCGCCGGCACGGCGCGGACCCGGGCGACGTCCCGTCGTCGAACGCCACCCTTGACGTGGACGCGGTGGTGGGGGCATGAGCACCGTCATCGACGACCTGTTCTCAGGCACAACGGCAGAAGGCACGACGGCGGCCGCCACGGAGGCACAGCCGGCTGGCACCCCGCTCCCCCTGGACGGCATCAAGATCGTGGACTTCACCCAGGTTTTCATGGGCCCGTCCTGCACCCAGCTGCTGGGCGACTACGGCGCGGACATCATCAAAGTGGAACGCCCCGGCGCCGGGGACATCTCCCGCAACTCGTTCCCGGACAAGGACGGCCAGGACAACCCGATCTTCCTGTCCATCAACCGGAACAAGCGCAGCATCTCGGTGGACACCCGCACCGATGACGGCAAAGCCGTCCTCCGCCGGCTGCTCGCCGACGCGGACGTCGTGGTCAGCAACTTCCGCTCCGGCGTCATGGAGCGGATGGGCTTCGGCTACGAGGACCTGAAGGAGCAGAACCCGGGCATCATCTGGGCCTCCGGCACCGGATTCGGCCCCGAGGGCCCCTACTCGCACAAGGGCGGCCAGGACGCGATCGCCCAGGCCTACTCCGGCGTCATGTGGCGGCGCGAGTCGGATGACATGAAGCCGGCCATTTACCCCACTACGCTGTGCGACTACATCACGGGCATGCACCTCATGCAGGGCATCCTGCTGGCACTGCGCACCCGCGAGTCCGCCGGCGTCGGGCAGAAGGTGGAGGTGACCATGTACGACTCCATGCTGCACCTGCAGATGCAGGAGGCCTGCATGCAGCTCAACCGCGGCTACGAGGTCAACTGGGGCGCCATGCCGCTCAGCGGCGTCTTTGAAACCACCGACGGCGCCGTCTGCATGGTGGGCGGCTTCACCCCGGACCCGCTGCTGCGCATTTCCGAGGCCCTGGGCCTGGACGAGGACCTCACGCTGCGGCCCGAGTTCGCCAACCTCGAACAGCAGTTCAAGCACAAGCCGGCACTGCAGGCGATCTTCCGCGAGCGCATGGCCACCAACACCACCGAATACTGGACCTCCCGGCTCGAAGACCAGGGGCTGCTCAACGCCCCGGTGCACACCCTGGAGCAGACCCTGGCCGATGCGCAGACACACGCCAACAACATGATCGTCGAGGCAGAACACCCCGGCGTCGGCACCGTGAAGATGCTCAACGCGCCCATCCGGCTCTCCGCCACCCCGCCCACCATCCGCCGGGTGGCCCCGCGCCTCGGCGAACACAACGTCGAGGTGCTGCTGGAGAACGGCTTCGACGCCGAGACCATCGAGCGCCTGCAGCAGCTGGGGGTCCTTCGGTGACCGCCGTTTCAGAGGCCGGGACGACCGCCTCAGTTCCCACCGCCGTTGACCAGGTCACCCTGACCATCGAGAACCACGTCGCCACCGTGGTCATCGACCGCCAGCATGTGCTCAACGCCGTCGACGGCGGCGCGCAGGCCCGGCTCAACGAGATCTGGGACCAGCTCGAAGCCGATCCGGACGTCCGCGCCGTGGTCATCACCGGCGCCGGAACCCGGGCCTTCTGCGTCGGCGCGGACATGTCCGCCTCCGCCGTGGACAAGACCGGGCTCGAATACTGGGCGGGCCTGGACCCGAACGGCTTCGGCGGGCTCAGCCTGCGCACCACGCTGGACATCCCGGTGATCGCCCGGGTCAACGGTTATGCGCTCGGCGGCGGCATGGAGATCGTGCTCGGCGCGGACATCGTGATCGCCGCGGACACGGCCCGCTTCGGGCTGACGGAACCGCGCGTGGGGCGTCTGGCGCTCGACGGCGGCATCCACCAGCTGGTGCGCCGGATCCCGTACACCCAGGCAATGGGCATGCTCCTGACCGGGCGGAAGGCCGAGGCCACAGAGATGCAGTCCATGGGCCTGGTCAATGAGGTGGTCCCCGCGGACCAGCTCGACGCCGCGGTACAGCGCTGGGTGGACCAGATCCTCGCCTGCGCCCCCACCTCGGTCCGGGCGGTCAAGCAGATGGTCACGCAGACCGCGCACCTGACCGCCACCGAGGCCCGCGGCCTCCGGCTCCCCGCCCTCATGGCGGCGCTGGACAGCGAAGACTCCGCCGAGGGCGTCCGCGCCTTCCAGGAGAAGCGCGCGCCTCACTGGCCGGGCCGCTAGCCGTTCCGCGGCCCGAAGATTCAGCCGCTCGAAGAACAACAAGAGCTTAGAAGGAGAAACCAATGCGGGAGTCACTGACACCCGGCGTGTGGGGCGTCGTCGCCACACCGTTCCAGGGCAGCACCCTGGATGTCGACACGGACAGCCTGGCCGGGCTTGTGGGCTACTACGAGTCGATCGGCGCCACGGGACTCACGGTCCTGGGCGTGTTCGGCGAGGCCGCGGCCCTGACGGCGGCCGAGCGCAGCCTGGTCCTGGAAGTGGTCGTGGAGGAAACGCGCCTGCCCCTCGTGGTGGGGGTGACTTCCCTCTTCACCGGCACGGCCGTCGATGAAATCCGTTCCATCCAGGCCGCCACCGGGGACCGGCTGTCGGCCGTCATGGTCCAGGCAAACTCCGCCAACCCCGGTGTGGTCATCGCGCACCTGAACGCCATCCACCAGTCCACCGGCGCCAACGTGGTGCTGCAGGACTACCCGCTGGCCAGCGGCGTCCACATCAGCACCGAGGCGCTCATTGCCGTGGTGCAGGCCTGCGGCTTCGTCACCGCGGTCAAGGCCGAGGCCCCGCCCACGTCCGTGGCGATCGGGCACCTCACCGCAGCCCTCGACGTCTCTGTCTTCGGCGGCCTCGGCGGCCAGGGGCTGCTGGACGAGCTCATGGCAGGCGCCGCGGGGGCGATGACCGGTTTCTCCTACCCGGAAGCGCTCATCGCCTGCGTGCAGGCCTGGCAGAAAGACGGCTACGAGGCCGCCCGCGATGCCCTGCTGCCCTACCTGCCGCTGATCAACTTCGAGCAGCAGGCGAAAATCGCGCTGGCGATCCGCAAGGAATGCCTGCACCAGCGCGGACTCATTGCCGACGCCGGCGTCCGGGCACCGGCCGCGCCGTTCCCGGAGGTTCTCCGGACCGGGCTGCGCACCCACCTGGCCGAGGCCGCCAAGGCCCTCGGCCCGAACCCGGCCGCCGTGCTGACCACGGCGGGGAGGAACTGATGGATTTCGGAATCAGCGGAAAGACCGCCTTTGTGGCCGCCTCGACCGGCGGCCTGGGCCTCGCCATCGCCCGGGCCCTCGCCGCCGAAGGCGTCCGGGTGGCCATCACCGGCCGGCGCGAAGTCCGCGCCAAGGAGATCGTGGCCGAACTGACGGACGCCTACGGACCGGGCGCCGTCGCCATCGAAGCGGACCTCAGCACCGCCGAAGGCGTGGCCGCCGCCGTCGAGCAGACAGTCGCGGAACTCGGGCCCATCGACATCCTGGTCCTCAACGGTCCCGGGCCGAAGCCCGGCGCGGCCGCCACGCTCGGCGCGGACGACATCGCCGCGGCGTTCGAACAACTCGTCAAACCGCATCACGCCCTGGTCTCGCACATCCTGCCGGGCATGCGGGAACGGCGCTGGGGCCGGATCCTGGCCGTCGGGTCGAGCGGCGTCGTGGCACCACTGCCGAACCTGGCCGTGTCCAACACCGGCCGCGCGGCGCTGGCCGGCTACCTCAAGACCCTCGCCGCCGAGGTGGCGCTGGACGCCGTCACGGTCAACATGCTCCTTCCCGGACGCATCGCCACGGACCGGGTCGCGGAACTGGACCAGGCCGCCGCCAAACGGCGCGGCACCACGCCCGAGGAAATCCAGCTCGAATCCCGCAAGACCATCCCCGCCCGGCGCTACGGCGAACCCGAGGAATTCGGCGCCGCCGCGGCGTTTCTCTGCAGCGCGCCGGCCTCCTACATCACCGGCGTGGCACTGCGCTGCGACGGCGGCCTGATCCGCGGGCTCTAGCCACAGGCGCTGAAAACTCAGCACACACCCTGCTCCGACTCTCACGAAGGATCACCATGACTTCCACCGACACAGACACCTCAACCGCAACAGCCCGGGACCTCCTCACCGCCCGGCACCTGATCAACGGCGAATGGCTCGGCGGGGCGGACACCGAGCGGATGAACCCGGCCCGCCCGGGCGAGCTCGCCGCCCTCTCCCCCAGCGGCACCGCAGCCGACGTCGACGCCGCCATCACCGCCGCCGCCGCCGCGCAGCCGGCCTGGGCAGCCATGCCCGCCCCGTCCCGCGGCGCCATCCTGATGGCCGCCGGCAACCTGCTCCTGGAGCGCCAGGCCGCCATCGCCGAGGACCTCGTCCGTGAAGAGGGCAAGACCCTCGCCGAGGCCAAGGGCGAGGTCAAGCGCGCCTCCGACGTGCTGCGTTTCTTCGGTTCCCTCGGCTGGGCCGCCACCGGCGAGGTGCTGCCCAGCGGCCTGCCGGACACCACCATCACCACCCGCCGCGAGGCGCTCGGCGTCGTCGGGCTCATCACGCCGTGGAACTTCCCCATCGCCATCCCGGCCTGGAAGTCCGCGCCGGCGCTGATCAGCGGCAACGCCGTGGTCATCAAGCCGGCCGAGCTCACGCCGCTCTCCGCCACGCACCTGGCCCGCGCCCTGCAGGACGCCGGGCTGCCCGCCGGCGTGTTCAACGTGGTCCACGGCAAGGGCCGCGTGGTGGGCGACGCCCTGGCCCGCGATCCCCGCATCGCCGGGTTGTCCTTCACCGGCTCCACCAACGTCGGGCTCGGGTTGCAGGAGATCCTCAACGCCCGCCGCGCCCGGGTCCAGCTGGAAATGGGCGGCAAGAACGGGGTGCTGGTCCTGGACGACGCCGATCCCCGCAAGGCTGCCCAGGTGGTGGCGGCCGGCGCGTTCGGCCTCACCGGCCAGGCCTGCACCGCCACGTCCCGCGTCTACGTCACGCCCGGCATCCGCGAGGAATTCCTGGCGGCTCTCACCGAGGAAGCCGCGCAGTACACCGCCGGCGACGGCCTCGAAGCCGCAAAGATGGGCGCCGTGGTGAGCAGCCAGCAGTTCGAACAGAACCAGGCCGCGGTACGCACCGCCGTCGAACGCGGCGCCACGCTGCTGCACGGCGAGTACGACGGCGGCACGGACACCGGCTTCCTCTTCCCGGCCGCCATCCTCACGGACCTGCCCTTCGACGACGCCGCCGTGACCGAAGAGATCTTCGGACCCGTCGTGGCCGTCCTCGAGGTCCCGGACTACGAGGCCGGGCTCGCCGCGATCAACGACTCCCGCTACGGCCTGACCGCCGGCATCTGCACCGACTCCCTGGCGTTCTCCACGGACTTCGCCGCCCGCGCCCAGGCCGGGGTCATCAAGGTCAACCGTCCGACGGCGGGCCTGGACCTGAATGTGCCGTTCGGCGGCGTCAAGGACTCCTCCACCAACACGTTCCGCGAACAGGGGAAGTCCGCACTGGACTTCTTCACGTGGGGGAAGACCGTCTACACGGGTGTGTAGCCAGCCATGACGTACGTGATCGCCCAGCCCTGTGTGGACGTCAAAGACAAGGCCTGCATCGACGAATGCCCGGTGGACTGCATCTATGAGGGTGAACGCTCGCTCTACATCCACCCGTCCGAATGCGTGGACTGCGGCGCCTGCGATCCCGTCTGCCCGGTCGAGGCGATCTATTACTCGGACGATGTCCCGGATGAGTGGGCGGATTACGTGCGCGCCAACGTGGAGTTCTTCGAGGAGCTGGGGTCGCCGCAGGGCGCCTCAGCCCTCGGAAACCTGCACCGCGACCATCCTGCGGTGGCGGGTGCGCCTCTAGGCGCACGCGCCGTCGGCTGAGCCCGTGACCGAACTGGCTGATGACCGGGGACAACCGTTCCCTACCCCTCCCTTTTCTCCCGTTGGAACGCCCTCACTGCTTCGCTCACAGTTGGGTAGAAATGTTCGGGAGAGAAGCGCGCGCCCATGCCGTACTGCAACAATCTGTCTTTGACCGGGTCTTTGAGCTCGGCGAACACCAGGTCCACGCCGTGCCGGTCCAGCCATTCGTCAAGCTGCACCAACTCGTCCAGTGCAGTCGTGTCGATTCCCGTCACTGGTTCTGCCGCCAGCACCACGCGTTCTATGCCGTCCCCCGCCTGGTCCAGTTCGTTGCGCACGAAGGACCCCAGCAAGGCGCCGTTGCCGAAGAACAGCGGTGCGTCGAAGCGCAGGATCAACAGGCCGGGGATGCGGTCCCCTTCCGGATGACGGCTCACGTCGTGGTACCCCGGGATCCCGGGCACGTCCACCAGTTCAGCACGGTAGGGGTCCCAGGCCTGCCGCAGGAAGTCCAGAATTGCCAAGCCGATGGCAACGGCGATGCCCGGGAGGACGCCCAGTATGGTCACCCCCAGGAAGGCCGCGAGCATCACCAACGATTCACTGCGGCTCATGCCGATGAGCCGTCGCACACCGGCCGGGTCGGCTATTGCGGCGGCTGCGGCGATGACAATGGCGGCAAGGGTTGTGGCCGGCAGGAACTCGGTGACGCCGGGCGCCACGAGCATGAAGCCGAGCACCAGGACGGCGCCCACGGCCCCCGTGAGCTGGGATTTCGCCCCGGACTCGACTGCCACCGGCGTGCGGGACGTGCTGGCCGACACCGGGAAGCCGCCGAGCAGCCCGGTGGCAGCGTTCGCCGCGCCCAAGGCTGCCATTTCGTGGTTGCCGGATACCCTGCCGCCCTCTGCGGCCGCCAGGGATTGGGCCAGGGTTCCGGTATCAACGAAGACGATGAGGGCGATTGCGGCGGCAGCGGGCAGCAGTGTCAGGACGTCGGCCCAGCCAATTCCGCCCAGGGCCGGTGCAGGGAGCCCCTGCGGGAGGGCACCTGTGACCGTCAAACGCTCTTGGAGTCCCAGCGCTGCCACGGCGAGGCAGGACACAACCACCGCAATGAGCACGCCCGGAACCTTCCATTTCAGCCGGCGGGGAACCCAGATGAGCGCCAGCGAGACCAAGCCGAGCAGCAGTGCCGTCAAATTGGTCTCGCCGGCAAGCACCTTCGGCGCGGCGGCGATGAGTTTTTCCCAGGGTGTACCGCCTTCCACGGAGATCCCCAGGAGGGTGGGAAGTTGGGACACGGCCACCAGCAAGGCGATGCCGTTGAGATAGCCGAGCCGGATGGGCTTCGACAGCAGTCCAGTGACGATTCCCAACCTCAGCACTGAGCCGAGCAGCAAGATGCCGCCAATCAGTATGGCGAGGAGACCGGCCAGGGCCACGGATTTCTGCTCGTTATCCGCGGCCAGGGGAATCAAGGCTGCCACGATCATCGGAGCGAGCGCGGAATCCGGGCCCAGCACCAGCACACGCGATGGCCCGACCGCCGCGTAGACAAGCAGGGGCACTACCGTCGCGTACAGGCCGGTCACCGGTGGAAGGCCGGCGGCCTGGGCGTACGCCATGCCAGCGGGGACCAAGATCGCGAAGAGCGCGGCGCCGGCCACCACGTCGTGGCGCAGCCACTCGATCCTGTAGCCACGCAGGGCCGGCGGGACCGCCCATGATGCAGTCTTTCCGGATCGGCGCATCTTCTGATCCCTTCACGCCCCTGCTCGGGCCGATCCGGGTGTCAGTCTTTTTTCAGTTTCTCGGCGAGCATCACGAGGATTCCGCTGGGACCTCGGAGGTAGGTGAGTTTGTAGACGTCACCGTAGGTCGCCACACCCCGTAGCGGACGGCATCCGTGCTTCGCAGCTACTTCAAGGGCCTTGTCGATGTCGTCGACCGAGAAGGCCACGCGGTGCATTCCGATGTCGTTGGGACGGGTTGGGTTCGACTCGATCGCTTGAGGGTGGATGTATTCGAAGAGCTCAAGTCGGCCATGACCGTCCGGGGTCTGGAGCATCGCAATCTTGGCGTGGTTGCCGTCCAGTCCGACGGCAGTGTCGGTCCACTCGCCGCTGACGGTATCACGGCCGACGACGGTGAGACCGAGGTCGGTGAAAAAGGCGATTGTTGCTTCGAGGTCCCGAACCGCAATACCGACGTTTTCAAGTTTGATGGCCATGCGTTGAAGCTACCAAGACGGACCGAATAGCTCCAGTGCCGGGCCGGGACTATACGGATGGTCGAAGGCTTTGAGCCCGCTGCGCCGGTTGCCCGCGATCTCGGAATGTCGCAGGCAACGTCGAATCCATACCCGTGACTTATGGCTCTGGTCGGCTGATGTCTGCCTGAGGACCATCACAAGCATTAGGACTGTGCCTGGCTGGGGGCATTCTCCTGCCCTGACTGCACTCCCGACCTGCAAGAAGGACCCTCATGCCGATGGTCTGGATCCGCGCAAAATCCCGCCGGCTCACGGCCGCAATCCTCGCCGTCGTGCTTACGGCCGCCCTCGGCGGCTGCGTCCCCGGGCCGAAACCGCCGGCGCCGGTGTCGCCCGATTCCGGCTACCGGGCCGTGCTCGAACAGTTCGGCAGGAGATTGCTCGACGACGGCGCCCCGGCCGTCCTCATCCAGGTCCGCGTGGGCGGGGACGAGTGGTCCGCGGCCTACGGGGTCCGAAACCTGAACAGCCCGTCCCGGGCCGAGATAACGGACCCGGTGCACATCGGCGGGGTCACCAAGTCCATGGTGGCCGTCTGCGTGCTCAAACTGGCCGAGGAGGGCCGGCTGGACCTGGATGCGCCGGTCAGCACCTACCTGCCGGAGTTCAACAAGGTGATGCACCCGCCGGGACCGGTCACCGTCCGCCAGCTGCTGCAGCACCGCTCCGGCATGCCGTCGGTGGACGGGCCGTTGTTCGATCCGGCCACGGTGCGCGAAGCCCTGACCACCAAGGTGAGCCTGGCGGATCTGCTGGCCATGGCGGGGCGGATCTCCTGGCAGGCGAAGCTGGCCCAGGGATTTGAATACTCCAACTCGAATTACATTGCCCTGGCGCTGATCGTCGAGCGCCTCAGCGGCCGGCGGATCGGCGAGGTGATCAGCACCGACATCATCGAGCCGCTGGGCCTGAGTGAGACCTTGATGACGGCGGCCGGGCCGGCGCCGTCGTCCATGGTCCACGGCTACATCGCGCTGGACCGCAAACAACTGGACGTCACCTATCCGGCCGCCCAGATCGACAACGCCGCGGGCGGCATGGTGTCCTCCGTGGCGGACGTGAATACGTTCTACCGGGCGCTGTTGCAGAACAAGCTGCTCAAGCCGGCCACGATCACGCAAATGGAGAGCCCGCTCTACGCCAGGTACGGACTCGGCGTGGTCCGCTGGAACGATTTGTGCACCAACGACTTCTACTACGGCCATCCCGGCGACGTGCCCGGCTACGGCACCATCACCATGACCAGCGCGGACGGAACCCGGCAGCTCACCATGGCCGTGGCCTACCCGCCGGAACCGCTCCCACGCGGGGACACCCACATTCTGCACCAGATGGAGTCCATCGCGGAGGACACCCTCAACGCCACGTGCATGACCGGGCCGACCGGGCCGCTCAACAATGCCGCAGGCAGTCCGGGCACTGCGACAATGGGCAGATGACAGCAATCATCCTCGTCTGGGACCCCGACGAATGGAACGATTGGATCTACCCGGCCGTGCTGGACGAGGTCGCCGAAACCGGCCGGCACCTGGCCAGCTGGGACGTCGGGACGTCTCTCGACAGCGACGCCGGCAACGCCGCCGGCACGGACGCGTGGCTGGTGCTCCAGGGCCGCCACGGACGCGGTCTGATCGGCCACGGCGTTATCGTCTCGGAACGGCAGGCTCTCCGCGCCCAGGCACCGGACTCCGCGAGCGCCGCCCGGGCCGGCGCCCGGGCCGGCGCACCGGCCGGCACGCAGAGCGCATCCCCGCTCTACCTCCAGGTGGACTTCGACGCCCTCCTGCCCGCCGGCGACCAGATCCCGACCGGGGTCCTCGCCGAGGCCGTGCCAGGGATCGACTGGGAAGCCCTTCACGGCCCCGCGCTGGCCGTCGACCCCGCCGTCGAGCCCCTGCTCCGCGGCCTCTGGGGTGAGTTTGGACCGTTGCCGGCTGACCCCACCCAGCCCGTGCCCGGCACCGTCCCCGCGGCGGCGGTCACCCGGGTCGAAGTAAACAAGTACGAACACAGTCCGGACGCCCGGCGGGTCTGCGTCGCCCACCACGGGACCAGCTGCGCCGCGTGCGGATTCTCGTTTGAAATCGCCTACGGCGAGATCGGCAAGGACTTCATCCCGGTCCACCACCTGGTCCCGGCATCACAGCTGGGCAGCGGGTATGAACTTGACCCCATCACAGACCTCGTCCCGCTCTGCGCCAACTGCCACGCCATGGCGCACCACGGGGTACGGACGCCGCGCAGCGTCGCGGAGCTGCGCCGGATCATGGCCGCCGCCGGGTTCCTGACCGGACAGTCCGTGACCCCGGAGCAGCTCCAGGCCCAGCAGGACGCCCGGCGGATCCTGGAACAGCACTAACAGCCCTAACAGCCGCGACAGCAGCAGCCGGCTCAGGCGGACCACACCTCGCGGAACTTGCCGCTGCGGTCCGGCCGGGGCGGCTCATCGCTAAAGCGGACGTCGACGCCGGCGGCGCCCTGGGCCGCGAAGAACGCACCCAGGCGCTCCCCCACCGCCGTCCGCACGGCCGTCGTCGCGGCATCCGGCCAGAGCTCGAGCCGCACGGTGAGCGAGCGCGGCCCGGTGCGGATCGCCTGGAACCGGCGGACGCCGGCGGTCTCCTCGATCACCGTGCCCAGCGCCAACGGCAACACGGTGACCACTTTGCCGGCCGGCACTGCCCCGTCCGACCCTGTCCTGTCCGACCCTGTCCCGTCCGATCCTGTCCCTTCCAACCTTGTCCCTTCCGACCTTGCCCCGTCGGCGGCAGCGAAGCTCAGCACGCCGCCGCTGCGGCCCTCGACCCGCAGCGTGGGAAACGGGCTGCCACAGGCGCACGGGCCGGCAGCCAGCTGCACCCGGTCGCCCAGGTTGTACCGGATGAGCGGCTGGACCCGGTTGGCCAGGTTGGTGACCAGCACCGTGTGGGAGAGTTCGCCGGGCGGGACGGGCCGGAAGGCGTCGTCCACCGGCTCCACGATGTTCCAGTCCGCATTGACGTGCAGCAGCCCCTGCCGGCAACGGCTGGTCAGGGCGAGCGCCTCGGAGGCAAGGTATCGTTCAGTAACCCGGCAGCCGAGGGCCGCCTCGATCTCGGCCGCGGCGTGGGCTGCCAGGCTCTCCCCGGACGCGACCGCCAGGAGCGGATGAATCCGTAGACGTCCCGCCCTCTGTTCGGCGGCCAGTTGCACCATGGCGCTCGGATACCCGTAAAGCACTGTCGGCTGGAAGTCGTTGAGGTCCGCCACGAGGTCCGGGAACGGCCGGAGCACGGAGAATACGCGCACCCGGCGGGCGATGCGGGGGCTGTGCCGCCGCGCGGATTCGGTCAGCACGATGCCGGCAAAGTGGTCTCCGTCCGCGATCAGCGCCGCGGCCCGCAGCCCCCGGTGCAGGAAAGCCCGCGCCTCCTTGGCCGCCATCAGGGTCCGCCGTTCGCGGATCGGGCCCAGGAAACTGGCCACCAGCTGCGAGGTCCGGTCATGGACCAGGACCGCGGGTTCACCGGTGGACCCCGACGTCGTCACCACGAGGTACTGTCCGCGGTAGAGGCCGCCGATCCGCGACGGGTCATCGAGCAGGTCGTGCTTCAGCCCAGCGAGCGTGACGTGGGGATCGGTCACCCAGTCATCGAAGTTCTCCATGAGCTCGCGCTTGCCCACCGGAGGCAGCTCCCCTAAATACCTGCCCAGGTCCTGGGCCCGGTCCTTGGCCCGGTCCGTGGCTGAGTCCGGGACCGTGTCCGGGACGTCCCGGTACAGCCTGCGGTAGAAGGGCGAGGAGGACCGTGCGCACTCAACCAGCGCGGCGAGCCGGTCGCGCTGCCGGCGGTCGATCTTATCCTGGCTTGCCCGACCGGCCCGCCAGATGTCCCACGCGATCCCGGCCGTCCGTGTCGTCCCGGGGGGAGAGCCGAGCATCACCCATCACCCCTTTCACGGGCAGGCACTCATGGCCTCCGCCGTTCCCCGCTCACTCAGGCACGCGCGCTCGTCCGCCCTTCAACGCCCGCACCCTCTTCCACGCTGGCACGGCGGCGGAGGCTCCCAACAGGGGCTTTAGGCACCGGCGGGACTTGGGCGTATGCCCGGACATTGTCGAATTGCTGGACTCCCGGCCGGAAGCACCACAGACTGTGTACAACAGCTGGCTGGGCGGCGTGGGAATTCCTGCCTCCAGGCCGGCCGGGGACTACCAGCAGCATCGTTTGGGGCTTTGCTTAATATCTTTTCCACCGCCGTGAAAGGACCTGGTTATGCCGGACTTGTCATTTTTGTATCCGCTCATTTCGATCATCCTGGGGGCGGTCGCCGTCGTCGGCGTCATCTGGGTGGCAACAAAACTGATGTGGAAGGTGGCGGAACCGAACGAGGCCCTCATCATCTCCGGGCTGACGCGCGGCACGCTGGAAACCCGTGAAGGGATGGACTTCAAGATCGTCACGGGCAAGGGGGCCCTGGTGCTGCCGGGCCTGCAGACGGTGCGGCCGCTGTCCCTGACGCTGAACGAAACCGAACTCAAGGTCTCCTGCGTCACCTCCCAGGGCATCCAGGTGATTGTCGACGGCGTGGTCATCTACAAGATCGGCGACGCCCCGCCGTTCATTGCCAACGCCGCGCGGCGCTTCCTGGGCCAGCAGCCCAAGATGGAAAGCCAGGTATACAACGTCTTTGAAGGCCACCTGCGCTCGATCATCGGCAGCATGACGGTCGAGGAAATCATCCGCGAGCGCGACAAGCTGGCCTCCCAGGTCCGCAGCGCCAGCGGCGTCGAAATGGAGAAGCTGGGTCTCGTCGTCGATTCGCTGCAGATCAAGGACCTCCAGGACCCCACGGGCTACATCCAGAACATCGCCAAGCCGCACATCGCCATGGTCAAGATGGAGGCCCGCATCGCAGAGGCCACCCGGAACCGCGAGGCGGCGGAAAAGGAAGCGGAGGCCGAGGCCTTGATTGCCGACGCCCGGAGCCTGTCCGCGATCCGGCAGTCCGAGGCGCAGGCCAACGCCGAGCGCGCCAAGGCGAACGCGGCCCAGGCCGGGCCGCTGGCCGACGCGACGGCCCGCCAGCAGGTGGTGGTCCAGGAAACCGAGGTGGCCAAGCTCGAGGCCGACCGGGAGGAACAGAAACTGCAGACCACCGTCCGCAAGCCCGCCGACGCGAGGGCGTACGCCAAGCGCACCGACGCGGAAGGCCAGAAATCGGCGGACATCAGCGCGGCCGAGGCGCTGGCCCGGCGCACCGAGCTCGAGGCCCAGGCCAACGCCCGGCGGACCGAGGTGCAGGCGCAGGCGAACGCGACGGCGGCAGCAGCAGCGGCTGGGGCCACCAAGGTCACCGGCGAGGCCGAGGCCGCCGCCACGAAGGCCCGCGGCGATGCCGCCGCCTCCGCCATCAAGGCCAAGGCACTGGCCGAGGCAGAAGGCATCAAGGCCCGCGCCGAAGCACTGGGCACCAACCAGGACGCCGTCATCTCCCAGCAGCTCGCCGAGAACATGCCGGCGATCGTGGCGGCGGCCGCCGAACCCTTTGCACACGTCGGCCAGATGACCGTCCTCAACGGCGGCGAAGGGGTCAACCGGATGATCGGGGGTATTTTGGCACAGGTGGGCGACTACCTCCCGGCGCTCTCCACGGCCCTCAAAAACACCCGGGATGGCGGGAAACGGCCTGCGAAGGCGCCTGAGGCGTAGGGGCGGGAATGCGCGCGGGGAACCGGAGGATCTGATGTACTGGGATTCTGATGTGCTGGGGTTCTGATGCATAAGGATGTTGACCGGAGCCTGACCGGAAAGATCGGCCGCGTCACCGGACGGATCGGTCCGGGCACCATCGGCGAGGTCATGCTGCCGGTCCGCGGCGGAACCAGTGCGTTCCACGCGCACCCCTTCGACAAGACCAGCGTTTTCGCCGTGGGCGAGCAGGTACTGGTCATCTATTTTGAGCCGCCGCAGACGGTGTTTGTGGACGAACTTCCGGATGTCCTCAAGGCCGATTGACCCTCTGGACGGTAGGAGGCGACGGGCGTATTCTGAAGTTCCGTAGCCTCTGGAGGTATTTCTGATGGAAGGCAACAAGCGTGCGCGTTGCGGTCCGGTTTCCGGCATCCGTGCCCGCTTCCCGGTCGGCAACTGGCCCGACCCGCTGTAGCTCGACTTTCGTCATGCCATCCGGCACCTCTGCTTCGTGGGGTTTGCGCCGTGGACGCATGGCCGCGCTGAACTGCGCCCACGTAAGGGTGCCCGACTAGTTCCCGGCAACCGCCCGCCTTTCTGCGCGCCCTGTGGCGTTCCCTCCTGAGTTCGCCCGCCTGTTAACCCACTCTTCCCCTCCCGGCCACGCCTGCTCCCCCGCGCCGCAAACCGCCGCCCGCACCGTGGAGGGGTGAGGATCGCAATCGTCGCCGAATCATTCCTGCCGCTCATGAACGGGGTCACCCACTCCATCCTGCGCGTGCTGGAGCATCTGCAGGAGCGCGGGGACGAGGTGCTGGTGATCGCGCCGTCCACGCAGGATACGGATGCATCGGACGAGGTCTATGGCGCCCGCGTCCTCCGGCTCCCCTCGCTCCCGCTGGCCGGCTACGCGAATCTGCGGGTGGCGATGGGCGGTGTGTATCGGGTCAAGCGAATCCTTGCCGACTACGCGCCCGACGTCGTGCACCTCGCGTCCCCGTTCGTGCTCGGCTGGCGGGCAGCGCAGGCCGCCCACCAGCTCGGCATCCCCACGGTCGCCATTTACCAGACCGAGGTGCCCGGCTATGCGGGCCGCTACGGCGTCCACTTCCTGGAGAACTGGGCTTGGAACCGGGTGGACCAGATCCACCTGCTGGTCTCGCGCACCCTGGTTCCTTCCACTTTCGCGCTCAACCAGCTCCGCGGCCGCGGCATTCCGCGCGTGGACATGTGGCGGCGCGGCGTGGACACCCAGCGGTTCAACCCAGCGAAGCGCGACGCCGGCTGGCGGGCTTCCGTGGCGCCCGGCGGCGAGCGCATCATCGGCTACGTGGGCCGGCTGGCGGCCGAGAAGCAGGTGGAGGATTTGGCGGTGCTGGCGGATGTTCCCGGGACCCGGCTGGTGATCATTGGCGACGGGCCCCAGCGGCCCGCCCTGGAAGCTGCCCTGCCGCAGGCGGTCTTCACCGGTTTCCTCGGCGGCGACCACCTCGCCCGGGCAGTGGCCTCGTTCGATCTCTTCGTCCATCCCGGCGAGTTCGAGACCTTTTGCCAGACCATCCAGGAGGCGATGGCGTCCAGGGTGCCGGTGGTGGCCACGGGCCGCGGCGGCCCGCTGGACCTCGTGGAGAACTCCCGGACCGGCTGGCTGTACGAGCCCGGCGACCTGGCCGGGTTCCGCGCCCGGGTAATGGACCTGATGGGCGACGACGCCAAGCGCCGCGCGTTCGCCGCGGCCGCGCACGCCTCGGTCCAGGGCCGGACGTGGTCCGTGCTCGGCGCCGAACTCGTGGGCCACTACAAGGCCGCGATTCGAGAGTCCCAGGTGGGCCGCTCCCCCCGCGTTGCCCTATCACTTAGGGCTGCCAAACCGGGGTTTTAAGCACCCTAGGTGATAGCGCAACTGGGCGGTTGGTCCTGCGCCACGGGCACGGATCCGGCCCCGCCCACGTGTTGACACCCTCTTGACACCCAAGGGAGGCTTCCGACGCCTATGATTTCCCGATGGGAGGGTTCTAAATGTCTCGTTGGTGGTCTCAGGTTCGCACGGCGGTAGCCGGGTGACGGCGTCGTCGTACCCGGAGGAAGCCCCCGGCCCAGTCCCCAAGACAGTCCCCAAGACAGTATCCGCCGCGGTCCCGGGCTACGGGGACCTGGTGGAGTCCAGCCCCGATGCCCTGCTGGTGGTGGCCGAGGACGGGACCATCAGGATGGTCAACACCGCCGCGGAGCGCATGTTCGGGTACGCCCGCGGGGAACTCGTGGGCTCGGACCACCGCATGCTCCTGGCCGAGGGGTTCCGGAACGGCCTTGAGCGGCTGTTCTTCAACCTCCGCCGCGGCGCCCACACCGACGGCGACGCCGCTGCCGCCGGAACTGACACTGACACTGCGCCCGTGGAGGCCTACGGGGTGCGGCGGGACGGTACGGAGTTCCAGGCCGAGGTGGCCGGATCTATTTTCTTCACCGGTACAGGCGCCCGGGACGGGACTGGTAATGGTTCCGCGAGCATGATCGCCGCGGTCCGGGACACCTCGCACCGGCCGGAGAACGATGACAGCCTCCGCGAGGCCATGTCGCTGCTGAGCGCGACGCTCGAATCCACCGCAGACGGCATCCTGGTGGTCAGCAGCGACGGCGAGATCGCCGGCGTCAACAATCAGTTCGTCACCATGTGGGGCATTCCCCGGGAGATGCTGGCCACCGGGGAGGACGAGGCGGTCATGGCCTTCGTCCTGGACCAGTTGCGGGATCCGGCCCAGTTCGTCGAGAAGGTCGAGGCCCTCTACGCCGATCCCGCGGCGGAAAGCCACGACATCCTGGAATTCCGCGACGGCCGGACCTTTGAACGCTATTCCCGCCCGCAGAAAGTCGCGGACCAGGTGGTCGGACGGGTCTGGAGCTTCCGGGATGTTACCGCGGCCAAGGTTGCCCAGGACCGGATCACCCGGGCCATGGCCGACCTCGCCGCACAGTCCGCACAGCTGAAGGCGCTGGCCTTCCGGGACGGATTGACCGGGCTGTCCAACCGCCAGCTGTTCAACGACCGCCTCGCCAGCGCCCTGGCGGACCAGCACGGCGGCGCCGTCGACGTCCTGCTCCTGGACCTGGACGACTTCAAGGAAGTCAACGACATCCTCGGCCACCACGCCGGGGACCAGATGCTCATTGAGGTCGGCCGGCGCCTGCGCGCGTGCGTGCGCCCGAGTGACATCGTGGCCCGGCTGGGCGGCGACGAGTTCGTGGTCCTCCTGCTCGACTCGCTGGAGCCCGAGGCGGTCGCCGCCCGGATCGTCGACTCGCTGCGCGTCCCCGTGTGGATCGACGGCACCATGCTGCGGCCCAGCCTCAGCCTGGGGCTCGCCTCGATCGGCGAGTCCAAAGTGGACGCCTCCGAGCTCCTGCGCCGTGCCGACGTCGCAATGTACGCCGCGAAGACCGCCGGGAAGAACCGGTACATGCGCTTCAAGCCGGAGATGATGAAGGCCCTCGTGGACCGCAATGACCTCGAGGCCGGCCTGCGGCGCGCCGTGGACAGCGGACAGATCGCCGTCCACTACCAGCCGATCGTCTCCGCCGGCAGCGGGACCGTCACTAAGGTCGAGGCCCTGGCCCGCTGGGTGCGCGACGGCGCGCTCGTTCCGCCCAAGCATTTCATTCCGGCGGCGGAACGCAGCGGACTCATTGTCGAGATCGGCACCGAGGTGCTGCTGCGCGGCTGCACGGAACTCAAGCCCTGGCTGGACGAGGACTCCACCCGGTCCCTGGCCGTGAACGTCTCCGGCGTCCAGCTGCAGCACGGGGACTTCGCCGAGCTGGTGATGGCCGTGACGGAATCCTGTGGCGTGGACCCGCGCCAGCTGATCCTGGAGGTCACGGAGAGCGTCTTCTTCGAGGACGACTGCCACGTCATCCAGCAGCTCATGACCCTGCGCGCGGCCGGCGCCCGCGTGGCGCTGGACGACTTCGGCACCGGCTTCTCCTCCCTGGGACGCCTGCAGGGCCTGCCCGTGGACACGCTGAAGATCGACCAGTCGTTTGTGTCCATGATCAACACCGGCACCGAGCAGCTCCCCATCCTCAACGCCATGATCGGGATGGCCCACGGACTGGGGCTGACCGTCACCGCGGAGGGCGTGGAAACGGCCGCCCAGGCCCGCTACCTGATGAGTCTGCACTGCGATTCCCTGCAGGGTTTCCTGTTTTCGGGCCCCCAGCCGGAGGCCACACTCCAGCCCGCGCTGGACCGGGCGGCCCTGGCCATCGCCGCGCTGCGGGGCGATCGGGTACCCGGCAACCGGTGACCCGCAAAGTTCCGTGCCCAATGTGCTGGACACGGGACCGAAGGACCCTATGATTCAGTGAAACGCATTGCTCCGGGCACCTCGGCCGGGAACATCATCGCTCAATGAACTTCCGTCGCTTGGGGGCCGGTATCGTCGTGGGAACTGGATTTGGTGAAGACCTGCTGGAGCAGGGTCCTGATGCGTTTCTGCTGCTGACCGCGGACGGGACCATCGCCTTCGTGAATTCGGCCGCGGAACGGCGGTGCGCCTGCTCTCCGCAAGGTGCCCGCTATCCGTACTCATCGCCGGGGGGCTGTTAGACATCGTGGAAGCTGGTTTCGCACAACAACTGCTGGAGTACAGCCCGGACGCACTTTTGCTGGTCGCCCAGGACGGAGCCATTTCCTTCCTCAATGCGGCCGCGGAACGGCTCTTCGGCTACCCCCGGGCGCAGCTGCTCGGCGCGGACCACAGCATGCTCCTGGCCGAGGCCTCGCGGGAGGAATTCCACGGCGTCCTGGCCGGGCTGGCCAAGGCCGCAAGCCCTGGTTCGCCGTCCGCCGGCTCCCCGTCCCCCGGCTCCCCGTTCGCCGGCTCGGGCCGCCGCGCCGACGGCACCGAACTCTCCGTTGAGATCACGTGCTCGCTGGTCCCCGCCCTGGCCGGAGGAGCCGACGCCGGAACGTCCGTGGCCCTCTCCATCCGCGGCGCCGCAGGGCGGAACCCGGGCGCCGGGCGCACCCTCAGCGGCGACTTTGCCCGCCGTCGTACTTCTGGTGCAGCGGGAGCTTCTCTTTCCGGAGGTCCAGCGGCGGCCGCTCCTGCGGCGTTTGCCGAGCACGACGACGAACTCAAGGCGGGCTCGCTCCGCGACCCCTTGACGGCGCTGCCCAACGGCCCCCTCTTCAATGAGCGGCTCGCCGCGGCCCTGCGCCGCCCGGATCCGGTGGACATCCTGCTGCTGAATCTCGATGACTTCAAGCACCTCAATGACGTGCTGGGACGCTCCGCGGCCGATGAACTGCTGGTGGAGGTGGCATCCAGGCTGCGCAACTGCGTCCGCCCGCATGACACGGTGGCCCGGCTCGGCGGCGACGAGTTCGCGGTGCTGCTCACCGAATGCCTGAACGCGGACGCGGTGGCCAAACGGATCGCCGAGTCCCTCTACGCCCCCCTGCGCGTGGGCGGCTCCATGGTCCGGCCCGGCGTCAGCATGGGACTGGCGTCGAAGTCGGGGCAGATGCTGGACGGCGCGGAACTGCTGCGGCAGGCCGACGCCGCCATGACCGCCGCGAAGGCTGCCGGGAAGAACAACTGGATGCGGTTCAGGCCGGAGATGCTGAACACCGCGGCCCACAAGGCCGACGGCGATTCCGGGCTGCGGCGCGCCGTCGAACTGGGCCAGATCTCGGTGCACTACCAGCCCGTGGTCTCTCCCGGCATCGGTTCGGTGGTGCAGTTCGAGGCGTTCGCGCGGTGGGAACGGCACGGGCGGCTGGTGCCGCCAAACCAGTTCCTGCCCGTCGCGGAGCAGAGCGGCCTGATCCGCGAGATCGGCGACGAGGTCCTGCGCCGCGCCTGCGCCGAGATCCGGCCCTGGCTGGCCGGCGATCCTGCCTACAGCGTCGCCGTGAACGTCTCGGGCCTGCAGTTCCAGCACCGGGACTTCGCCGCGGACGTGCTCGCGATTGCCGCGTCCACGGGCGTTGACCCGCGCCAGCTCACGCTTGAGCTGACGGAGAGCGTGTTCTTCGACGCCTCCTCGGACGTGCTGGGCCAGCTGCGGCAGCTGCGCGGCGCCGGTGTCCGGATTGCCATGGACGACTGCGGCACCGGGTATTCCACGCTCGGCCGGCTCCAGGAACTGCCCCTGGACAAGGTCAAGATCGACCGCTCCTTCGTGGCCATGATCAAGACCGGCCAGGAACAGCTCCCGTTCTTCGCCACCATGATCAGCGCAGCGCATGCCCTCGGCCTGAAAGTCACGGCGGAAGGCATCGAGACGCCCGCGCAGGCCAAATACCTGATGGACCGCGGCTGCGACTCCCTGCAGGGCTACCTGTTCGCCAAGCCGGCCCCCGCCAGCCACCTGGCCGGGACCATGGAGAGTGCCCTGAACGCCCTGGACAAGGTCGACGCCGCGCAGTAGGTGGGAGCCCGGCGGCGCCGGGCAGCAGCCGTCCCCCTCCTGCCCCAAGCGCCGTGGCCGGTCAAAAGCCGTCGCCGTTTCAAGTAGCCGGTTAAAGCAGTCGGGATCCCCGCCGTTGGCGAGGATCCCGACTGGTCCGATCAGCGCTTTTCGCAGGCGATGCCGTCGTTGTCACGGTCGAGATCGTACTGGCGGAAACCGCCGTCGTTGAGGTTGTACAGGGTGTTGTCGACGCGGAACGTGGTGACCGGCTTTCCGCTGGTCTTGTCCCGGGCGCCCTTCTTGCCGACGCCGTGCGGGTACACCTTGTTCAGCTCCGTGCAGTTCTTGTACGACTTCGGCGCCGGCGCGGCGGATGCCGGCACGGCCGTGGCGCTCAGGACGACGGCGGTACCCGCCAGGGACGCGATAAGCAATTTCTTCAGGCGCACGTTTAAGAGCACTCCCCCAGGTAGAAGCCCTCAGCCGCGGATCGGCAAGGGGCAGGAAAATGCTAACCCACGAATTCGCTGTTTCCGGTCAGGCTCAAGCGCCGTGATCCGAACCCTGGTCCAGCTTGTCGAGGTCCTGGGCCACCATCGCCTCGCTGCGCTGCCACAGCGCCTTCGCCAGGCCCGCATCGTAGGCCTGCTTGTTGGCCTTCGAGAGCGTCCGTTTGGCGTAGTAGGCGCCGGAGATCCAGTCGTGGCCCGGGGTGGCGTTGGCGAGCCACACAAGGGTGTCCGCGCCCTGGTCAGGGGTCAGCATGAAGCGCTTGAGGAAGGACTTGTAGGCCAGGCGCATGGGGCTTGTGGAGTCGGCCGCAAAGTTGGTGGCCACGCCGCCGGGGTGGAACGCCGCCGTCGAGATCCCCTCGGTGTTGTAGCGGTTGTGCAGTTCGGCGGTGAAGAGGATGTTGGCGAGTTTGGCGTTGCCGTAGGCGCGGTTGGTGGAGTAGCTCTTGGCCGCGTCGAGGTCGTCGATGTCGAACTTGGCGAAGAGCGAATTCGCGACGCTTGAGGTGTTGATGACGGTGGCCTGGCTGGCGGTCAGCACCTCGATCAGCTCGGTGGTGAGCAGGAACGGAGCCAGATGGTTGACCTGGAAGGTTCTCTCGTGGCCGTCCACGGTGAGCTCACGGGGCCCCATGATGCCGCCGGCGTTGTTCGCCAGGACGTCGATCCGCGGGTACTTTTCCTTCAGCTGCGCGGCCAGGGTCCGCACCTGGGCAAGGTCGGCGAAGTCGCTGACAAAGAAATCAGCGCCGATTTCGTTCGCAATCGCCTCGGTCTTTTGCGCGGAACGCCCGACGACGACCACACGTTCCCCCTGCCGGGCGAAGGTCCGCGCGGCGGACGCGCCGATGCCGTCGCTGGCTCCGGTGATGACGATAGTGCGCTCGGGCATTGAGGTGTCCTTAGAACGAAGCGGTGGGCTGGTCTTTGGGAATCCAGCCCCGTCGAATTCTAACGAGTGCAACTGGGAGTTCGTTCCACCGGCGCCGGGAGCTTTCCGAGACTCTGCTGGGAATCACCCGCAGCGCCTAGATGCGCAGCGGCGACCGGAAACTCAGGGCCGTGCCGGCGTTCTGCAACTTCAGGCCGATGGCCAGCATTTCTTCGGTGGTCCGGAGCAGGGAGTAGTGGCTGTAGTTGCCCTGGATAACGGTGCCCGGGACCACGGATGGTGCCACCACGAAGTTGGGTACCGGAGTATCTTCGTCAAAAAGCACGAATATCGCCGTGCGTCCCGCCCGGTAGCTTTGGCTGTTTAGGATGACCGGCAGCCATTGCGAGAGCCAGGTGTCGCCCGTTGCGACGCTGCAGTCATGCATGTCATTGCAAACATTCGGCACCACCACGGAGAAATTCGGCAGAGTGTTGTTGGCGAGGTCGCCCGCCAGCTGCCCGGCGCTCACGGTGCCCAGGGGCACATTGTTGACCGCGCATGCCGCCCTGTCCCCCGTCCCTTGGTAGTAGATTTCGGGGTTGTGCCGCTCGGCATACAGCCCGGACGCGCTCAGCCGGCAATTCGACGGCATGTCCTCCATATAGCTCTTGTAGGACTGGCCGGACGTACGCACCTGCCGGAAGATGTTGTCGGCCGTAATGGGCGGCAGGCCGCTCGGGCTCGAATCGGAAGTGACGCCCTGCGTGCTGCCCGAGGTCATGGCCAGATAGCTCGGCAATGAGGGCAATCCCGTGCCGGCGTCGCTCCAGGTGGTCACCGAGGCGCACTGGGTCGCCTTTGTGCTCATGTACGGCGCGCTGGCGTTCCCGATGACCTGTGAATAGGTCTTGTTCTCAAAGAGCACCCACATGACGTGGTCGTATTTCGCCGGAGGGGCGGTCGCAGTGCCGCAGGGGTTGTCGCCGGGGGGCGGAGGCGGTGGCGGCGGCGGCGGAGGAGGTGGCGGCGGCGTCGCGTTTGTGGTGACGGTCAATCGAGGCCGTTGCGTGGTGACGGAAGTTTCCTTGGAACTGTAAATGACGCCGTCGGAGGATGTGTTGCTGATGCGGAACGAATACGTCCCGTCACCCTTAATCGCGCTGAAGAGATCGAACTCCACATAGGTGTTGTCCGCAACAGCGCCGCGCGACGCCACAATCGGCGTTTCCGCAACGGGCGCGTTGTTGAAGGTGATCGTGTTCTCACTCCAGGAGTTGTTGAGGACCCGTTGGACTTGGCCGCCTGAGTTGGATGGATCCGTAGCGAACAGCCGGAGCTTGGCGCCGGTCACGGTGCTGCCGGCAGTGCCGGTAACCGTGAGTTTGAGGAAGATCATTTCGACCGGCGAATTATCAGCCTTGAGGCCAGTTGCCGTGCGGAAGTTGATGGTGGGACTGTCACGTTTTACGACGGCGTCAGCCGTGGTAGAAAAGGTCAGCGTGGCGGCTTCTGCGGGGCCGGCAATAAGGGAAATTGTGGCAGCCACCAGGAAGACAACTGACGCCAGGGAAATCCCTCGGCGCCCCGCAAAGGAACGGGTCAAACGATGCCTCTTAGTTGCGTTCTTGCCCGAGGCGAAAACAGGATCTACGCGCATCGCGGGACTCCTATAAGGTCCGGTCGACGCACCCTGCGCCTTAGTGGTCCGTAGGAATCCAAACCCTAGCCGGTGAATTCCGGTCTCTCAATGCCGATGGCCAAAATAGCTGGCCGTTTAAAGGTATTCCCAAGGTTCCACCGGTTAACGGAATTCCCAAGGTTTTTCCATGGTTCTTAGGCATATGCCAGAACTGCCCGCCTGAGTCATCCGGGGCTTTTTGGTTTAAATGCGGGAGGACCCCCACCTGTTGGTGGGGGTCCTCGACCGTTAATGGTGTTCCGGCGGTGACCTACTCTCCCACACCCTCCCGGGTGCAGTACCATCGGCGCTGTGGGTCTTAGCTTCCGGGTTCGGGATGGGACCGGGCGTTTCCCCCACGCTATGACCGCCGTAACCCC